>JAENVX010000285.1 GCA_016650355.1 Bacteroidia bacterium
ACTTAGTTGCCCTTTGCCGCCATCTATAATAATTAAGTTTGGTAGCATCAAATTCTCTTCTTTGATCCTCTTGTATCTTCTACCAACAATCTCCTTCATGGAGGCAAAGTCATCTGGGCCTATTACTGTCTTAATATTGAAATGTCTGTAGCCCGATTTATCAGCTCTACCATCTACAAACCTTACCATAGAAGCGACTGGTGTTGTTCCCTGAAAATTAGAATTGTCGAAACATTCAATTACTACTGGAAGATTTGGTAACCTAAGATCTTTCTGAAGAATAGATAGCACTTCTAACCCCTTCGATTTTTTCTCCGTCTTTTCTGTTTCTTTTTTATGACGATTATGTAGCGCATTGGTAAGCGACACAGCGACCAGTTTCCTTTTGTCACCAATTTGAGGAACGAAATTTTCTTCTTCTGAATTTACGAGGATAGGTACGTTGCTAAATATAGTTTTATTTGAGTTCCCATAATTATTGCGCATCTCCTGAATAGCCAATCCAAGAATATCTTCATCTGATTCGTTGAGTTTCTTTTTAACCTCAAGATTCTTACTGAAAATAATCGCACCTTCTTTTATTTGTAAGTAGTTGACGAATGCTTCGTTAACATTACTGCTAATTGTGATGACATCGATATCGGTAAGCTTTTTGTTTACGACTAACGATTTGGACTGAAATTTTTCCAAAAGTTCCAGTTTGTTCTTGAATAACTCAGCTTTTTCATATTCTAATGTGATGGAAGATTCCTTCATGTGGCTGCCAAAATAATCTTCTACGACAGTTAAATTTCCTTTTAATATGTTTCTTGCCTGGCTTATTTCATCTAAATAACTTGCCTCGGTTTGCAGTCCCTCACATGGCCCTTTGCAATTTCCTATTTGATATTCGAGACAAACTTTAAATTTCTTTTGCTCGATATTATTCTGACTCAATAGCAAACTACATGTTCTGATGGAATAGAGCTGACGAATCAATTCTAAAACATTATTCATGGATACTACACTGGTATATGGACCAAAGTACTCACCCTGTTTTGCAATGTATTTACGCGTGGATATAATTCGTGGAAATCTTTCTTTAAGAATGCAGAGGTAAGGAAAAGTCTTATCGTCTTTTAGTAGAATATTGTATTTCGGTTGATTTTGCTTTATGAAGTTGTTTTCAAGTAGCAACGCATCAAACTCGGAAGGAGCTATAGTATACTCTATTTTGAAAATCTCACTAACAAGCTTCTCTGTTTTGCGGTTGTTTTGCGATTGCTTTGTAAAATAGCTGTTGACCCTTTTCTTTAAGCTTTTGGCTTTGCCTACGTAGATTAATATTTCTTCATTGTTGTAAAATCGGTAAACGCCAGGAACATCGGGAAGGGATGAAACTTGTTCAACTAGAACATTCTTCATTCGAATTTAACTAATTGTTGATTTTCATTGGCTTAACATCAACAATAATGGAATCAGATTCCTCCTCAAATTTTCTGCAATCAAAGGATAGATCTAACCCAGAAGCTGGCCGTTTGAATTGCCCCTTCTTTATATGTGTTGCAGTATCTGCGTAAAGCTTTGTCATAAAAATTGACCAAATAGGACGAGCAGATTTAGTACCAGCACCGAAGTCCCAGGAAGGGAAATGAATGCTCCGTTCATCACCCCCAACCCAAACACCCGTTACCAGGTTATGAGTCACACCCATATACCAGCCATCAGAAGCATTATTTGTAGTACCAGTCTTGCCACCAATTTCATTGTCAATTTTTAATTCTCTTGGGAGCCCGCGTGATGTTCCCCCTTCCTCTTCAACACCTCCGCGAAGCATATAGATCATTTTAAAGGCCGTCTGCTCATTAAGAGCCTGGTGTGTTTTAGGAACAAAATTTTCTATCACATTTCCATTTTTATCTTCAATGCGAGTTATGAAAAGTGGTTTTATATGTATTCCGTTGTTCACAAAAGTGCTGTATGCACCCACCATTTCATAAAGGGAAACATCACTGGTACCTAAACACAAAGCGGGTACTGGATCTAATTTACTTTCAATTCCAACGCGGTTGGCAAATTCAACAACATTTTCCGGTCCAAGCTCCTGCATCACTTGAGCGGTAATTGAATTTACTGACGCTGCCATAGCTTCTCGCAGCGTCATTTCTCTTCCCGTACCTTTTTTCCCATCGGCATTATCAGGAGTCCAGGCAGTACCTGACACTTTGAAGCTCGGTGAAATATCTTTTTTCTTTTCACAAGGCGAGTAACCTGATTCCATGGCTAATCCATAGACGAATGGTTTGAAAGTTGAGCCAGGTTGGCGTGTTCCCTGTTTAACATGATCATACTTAAAATGTTTATGATTGATACCACCGACCCATGCTTTGATGTCACCAGAGGAGGGATCCATTGCCATCATGCCCGTTTGGAGAAAACGCATATAATAATTTAATGAATCCATGGAACTGAAAATTGTGTCACGCTCTCCTTTCCATGAAAATACGGACATCTCTTTTTTGAGATTTAGCAGAATGTTAATCGAATCATCACCCTCTCC
>JAENVX010000286.1 GCA_016650355.1 Bacteroidia bacterium
AGAACGAAAAGAGAAATTGAAAGTAGCGCAACTTCGACCTTGGGATAAGGCTGTTGATGCGGAGGGTAGAGAAGCGTTGAAAGCTTTCGTGGATGGAAAAGATTTAACAAAAAAGTCGATTGAATGTTTTACGGAGTTAGATCCGTATCTGGGTCAGTGCCTCTCCATCATGAAAGAGATGGGGCATCTTGATCTTGAATCCCGCAAAGGAAAGGCCCCAGGTGGCTATAACTATCCGTTATCCGAAATAGGGGTGCCTTTTATTTTTATGAATGCCACCTCAACCATGAGAGATATGACCACCATTATGCACGAGGGAGGCCATGCGGTTCATAATTTCCTGACCATGGATTTAGAACTAAATGACTTTAAGTCTCCGCCAATGGAAGTAGCTGAGCTTGCTTCAATGTCAATGGAGCTAATTTCTATGGATCAGTGGAAGACATTCTTTCCAAGCGAAGTTGACTTAAAGCGTGCCAAACGTGATCAGCTAGAGGATATTATTGAAACACTTCCATGGGTAGCTACAATTGATAAGTTCCAGCATTGGATTTATGAAAATCCGACACATTCTATAGAAGACAGGAGGGCAAATTGGAATAAAACTTTTGATCAATTTGCTGATACAGTTACAGATTGGTCGGGCTTACAAGAGGCAAAGGACTTTATGTGGCAAAAACAGTTACACTTATATGAAGTTCCTTTTTATTATATCGAATACGGTATGGCACAGCTCGGTGCGATTGCTATGTGGCGCAATTTTAAAGAAGACAAGAAAAAGGGTTTAGAAGGTTATATGAATGCGCTAAGACTAGGCTATATGCGAACTATTCCTGAAATCTATAAGGCAGCGGGTATTAAATTTGATTTTAGCCGTGGCTATATTAAAGAGTTGATGAGTTTTGTGAAAGGCGAATTAGCGAAATTTTGATGTGGTAGGATTGTATAGTGAGTAAAGATTACTCACGGCTCTTATCTAGCAGGGTACTCAATTGAGACGCTTCTTCAGCAGTAAGAGAACCCAAAATATTATCCAAGGAGTCATTTTTTGTATCTATCTCGCTAAGTAGGTTCAATCCATTTTCATTAATTGAGACATCTGCAGCACGTCTGTCAGAAGGACATTGGCTTTTGGTTACTAATTTTTTCAAAAGCAACCGATCGATCAAACGAGAGACATCGGAATTTTTATCCAACATTCGTTCTTTTATATCAGCTCCAGAAATACTCTTCGGGTACTGACCTTTAAGGATTCTGAGAATATTAAATTGCTGGTTGGTGATTCCATATGGTTTGAAAAAATCTTTGTGCTTATTAATCAACCAATAATAAGTTAAAATGAGGTTGACCCCGGCTTTTTGGTGCGGGTTTCTAAATACGGTCTGCTTAATTTCTTCTTCGATCTTCATAAAAATAAAAAGCGATCACAATATACCCATTGTGATCGCTCTCCCCAAAAGAATATTTATTTTGGTATTTCTTTATTCAACTCCACTTTGCAAATAATTTCAACCTCATCGGCAACAGCCAGTTCACCTGAAGCTAATTTATTACTCCACTTAAGGCCGTATTCAAGTCGATTGATTTTTCCATTAAGCTTAAAGCCTGCCTTTATTCCACGGCCAGTGTCGATTGAACCACCGTAGGTAACATCAAATGCGACAGGTTTGGTAACATCGCGCATGGTGAAATTTCCTTTAAGCTGATATTTACCTCCTTCTTTTACAATGGTGCCTTTGAATTTAATTTCCGGAAATGCTTCGGCATTAAAGAAATCATCTGATTTCAAATGATTGTCCCTGTTTTCAACGCCCGTGTTTATTGATGCGGTCTTGATCGTGAACTCAACCTCTGCACCATTAAAGTCGTCCGACTTACTTACAACGGAGCCATCAAAATCTTTGAAGCTACCATTTACCTCAGCCACCACCATGTGTGTTGCGTTGAACTGAATATTCGAGTGATTTTTGTCAATGGCCCATTTTGTTTGAGCTGTTGCTACCCCTGCAATTAGGGCAAATGCTAGTACTACAATAATTTTTTTCATGATTAGTTTGTTTTTTTTTGAGATTGTGAACTTAACGAATTTTTTAATATATATGTTTAAACATGTATATTAAATTTCGTAATGATCTGATTTTCAGATACTATTATTTGTCAAAGATTAAGCCAATACGTAAATTTCAATACTAATGAGCGAAATTTTGGGGCCCCCACATAGAAGATTTCCCCATTTTCGAATGATTCTGCGAAGTAATTGTCCGTGTAAACCAAAAACAGATCGGAGACTGGTCGGAAGCGCCATTGCAATCTGGAGTTGATATTCACATTATTGATTTGATTGTTGTATTGCACATAGGTAGTCCAGAATACCTTTCTTGAGAATGTAAAATCAAACTTTGGACCAAGCAATACTAAATCCGAGCTGTTGTATGGTTCTGGAAGCGTTATATGGTTGTAACTGAAATCCATTGAAAGAATAGCATATGGCTGAAAGCGATAGCTCAGCGTACCATCAATATTTTGCCGGTACCCATTATAATATTCTCCAAACCGAGACTGAAAATCAAAGTATAGTTTTCTTCTGGCATCGGAGGTATACCCAATGATGACGGAATTCCAATAATATCCAGTGTTCGCACCAAGGTCTAAACCTTCGGAGCCACTAGGATCGAAAGGAGAGAACAGGTAGACATAATCTCTTCGTAACCTTGTGTAAAAAGTTGCTGTATTTTGAAACTTAATTCTGTACCAAAGATTGGCATCCCAATCGGTTGTATTATATAGATCGTTCCATTGATAATCAATATCAAACCCTGGACCATGGTTATTGATAACTTTTGATTTTGAGTAGAAACTATAAAAGGCTTTTGGTGCAAATCGTTTATACCGCTTTCTCTTGACGTAACCAACCTCGGGATTGAAGTTCGCACCAATGTCTTGATACAGGAGGGACCAGGTATAATTAGGTAAGATATAATCCAACGAAGCGGCTGTAGAGTAAGTACTGTCTTTTTTACCATTATCAAAACTTCGGTGATAAAAGAATTTCCCAGTCCACTTGCTATCTTTTGAGGCAAGATTATAATCCAGTCCAATTAATCTATTATATGCTGTTGTATCAAAAGATTGCTTATTAATCATCATTAAACCAACATTGGATCTGGAAAATATTTTTCGTTGCAACGCAGCTACTGCATAGTTCGTGGAAGGCAAGTTGATTGCCTCGTCCTCTGCGGCTTGCATATCAAGGACTCCAAGGCGCCAGTTGTTATTTATTTTTCCACTAAGGCGTGCACCGCCATATATTGGATTCTGTATATTCTGTCCTGTTGATGGATCACTTGTAACTCCAATTCTTCGTGAAAAAAATGGCCTTGAGTTGTTGTTACCGAAGCTTCCGAATAAATCAGCATTTTCTAAGAAAAACTGCCGTCTTTCAGGAAAAAATATTTCAAAGCGATCCAGGTTGGTAACTTGTTGATCAACCTCAACTTGAGAGAAGTCTGGGTTAACAGTAAGGTCAAGGTTAAGCGCAGAACTTACGGCAATTTTTGCGTCACCCCCAATTGTATTTTCAAATGACCGTGGAGTGCCTTCTTCAAAATCATGCGTAATTTTGCTGGCCGCGAATGGTATTAAGGAAACGTTTCCACCTGGTTTTTGCAAAGGCCGATCCCAATGTAATTTTCTTAAAAAGGCTAAGTTTATGAGAATATTAGCACGTGGTACCGGTGCCCAGGTTGAACGCTCGGTAGTATGGCTATCAATTCTATAAAAATTAATATTCCATTCTGATGCACCTTCTTTGAAGCGGACAGACTTGAAGGGAATAGCCATTTCACAAACCCAGTGATCTGCTCCAATTTTAGCCTCCGAAAACCATTTATTATCCCAATTGAGTGACAGGTCTTCTCTATCAGAGCCTCCATTTGACACTAACCCTTCACGTTGTACACCAAAAGGATTAACCCCAAACTGAAATGCATTTGTATTATCCCGGTAAGTATCGAGTACTAATACAAATGCATCATTGGCCTCTCCCCGAAAATCCCTTCGTAAGGAAGGCGTTATGTAATTTCTTGGCTCAAGATTGTGCATGATAGCAAACAAGTAGATGTAGTGATCATCGTAGGTCATTCGCACCTCTGTTTGTACTTTCGAATATGAGCTATCGAAAGGAAAGTACTGTTTGAAGCGATTTGCCACATCAGCTGTTTGCCAATCTACTTCATCCATAACACCATCAACTGTAATTTTTGACGTGGCCTTACGGATATTTAATCCAGGCCATTGAGCAAGGGCAATGTTCGAGATGAACAGAAGAATAATCAGAAATCGTAGAAACACGTAAAAGAGTAAAATTAAGGCGCAATAATAACTCTTTTAATAAAGTGCGTGAGTAGATTTTTGACAAGTGGTTCGACCGATTATAAAATTGTTCGATGAGACACTGCTCAGATCACAAGAGGCAATCACAGTTTTAAATAAAATTCCTTTGTAAGCTTTTTGTATTCATCCGACCAGTCTTCACCTTTGTTATGAAGAGTAAGACTTTCAGTGATAATCTCGTTTGGTTTAAAGGAGAATTCAAATAGCCATCGTTCCTGCGGTTTCCCTTTGCGGGAAAAAAATGAAAGTTGACGGATAGTGTGTAATTCATTTATATGTGCGAGTGATTGAAATTTTTTCCCCTCTTCGAAGGGAAGTACTACGGCCAGCCTTCCTGAAGAACTTAGCAAGTTCAGACTTTGTGAAATTAGCTCTGAATAACTCAACGATCCTATATGACGCGCCTGTGATCTTTTTCTGGAGGGGGGAAGTTGACTGTTTATAAAGTAGGGTGGATTGCTGACAATCAAGTCGTAGGTTTCACTTGCAACGAAATTTTGTAAGGACTGATGACGGACTTTTATTTTTTCAGGCCATGGCGAACCAGCAACATTTTCTTGTGCCTGCTTGGCATTCTCTTTTTCAATTTCAATAGCCTCTATTTTCGCCTCTCCAGATGTGCGCTGGGCAAGCATAAGAGAAATCACACCTGACCCTGCACCAACCTCCAATATATTTTCTGTGTTTACGATATTTACCCACGCACCAAGAAGTACGGCATCGGTGCCAACTTTCATGCTGCATCGATCGTGGTGAACTGTGAATTGTTTGAATTTGAAAGGTGTAGTTATCCTACTCACAGAATCAAAGTAAATAGTTTTAACTTACCATTGTTAAATGAACATGAAACACCAAGTAAATAATATTCAAGTTATAAAAATTTCACCAGAAGGTGTCTTGAACAAGCCCGATCTTCTTGCTGTAGAGGAGCCTTTGGAGATTCGTTTAGGATTTGGCTCTCTTTCAGATCGCCAACAAAAAAGTCTTTCGATAACGATGCGCACGCCTGGCCATGATTTTGAACTAGCTCTAGGTTTTCTATTTACAGAAGGAATTATTAGATCGCTTGAACAAGTTGAAAGTATTAAATATTGCAACTCAGTTAAGCAGGAAGAAATTGACAATGTTGTACGCGTTGAACTAAACCCTGAGATTTTAATAGATATCAATAAATTCCAACGGCATTTTTACACCTCATCCAGTTGTGGCGTATGCGGAAAAACTTCGATTGACTCATTGAAATTGAATTGTAATTCTATTGATGATGGGCCTGAGATTTTGGCAGAGGTCATTTATTCCTTGCCAGGAAGAATAAGAAATTCACAAAATGTTTTTGAGCACACAGGTGGCTTGCATGCAGCGGCTCTATTTAATCACACTGGTGAGCAAATTATTTTGAGAGAAGATGTTGGTCGGCACAACGCCCTCGACAAGGTAATCGGAGCGATGCTTGTCAAAAAAAACATTCCTTTTTCAGACTCGATATTAATGTTGAGTGGACGTGTGAGTTTTGAGCTGGTGCAGAAAGCTGCAGTGGCTGGTATTCCTATTATTGCCGCAGTAGGTGCACCATCCAGTTTGGCAGTAAATCTGGCGAAAGAAACGGGGATAACTTTACTTGGGTTTGTTCGGGGAAGGAATTTTAATATATACTGTGGGGAGCAAAGGATTGTCAGATAAATTTCAGTTTCGGATCATTTTTTGGGCAATTCAAAAGTTATTATTATCAATTAATATATCAAGTCGATTTCATGTCAACAAAAAACAAGTTATCTATTAGGCCGCCAAAGAAATCCGCTGGTGGATTAGATGCTGTTATTCACTCCACCAAACACATTATTAAGGAGGTAGGAATAATAGAAGGGGTAAAGGTAATTTCAAGACTAAACCAATTTGATGGTTTTGATTGTCCAGGTTGCGCATGGCCAGATCCTGATGACAAGCGCTCGGTTGTAGAGTTTTGTGAAAACGGTGTAAAGGCGGTTGCCGAGGAGGCTACATCCACCACATGTGATCCTGATTTTTTTGCCAGGCATTCTATTTCGGAAATGCTATCATGGACAGATTTTGAAATTGGAAAGAGCGGACGCGTTACTCACCCAATGATTGTTAGAGAAGGTAAAGATAACTATGAGCCCATCGCAT
>JAENVX010000287.1 GCA_016650355.1 Bacteroidia bacterium
TTCAACGAAAATGTAAAGCATGTGCAGATGAAATGGAAACGAACGTTCAACGCAAGGAGCAAAATCAAACTTCCCTTGAAGCAACATCTTCTATAAGCCAAGTCCTCCAATCCAGCGGGGAAACTTTACCTGACGATTCGCGGTCATTCATGGAGAATCGTTTTGGGTACGACTTTAGCAAAGTCAAGGTCCACACTGATTCAGTGGCAGCGAAATCTGCTCAATCCATTAATGCGTTGGCGTATACCAGTGGTAATAACATTGTATTTAACGAGGGTCAATACTCACCTCATACAGAGGAGGGTAAAAAATTATTGGCGCATGAATTGACACATACACTCCAGCAAAATGAAAATCATGTTATTCAGAAACAAGAAAAACCGGTAGCTCACACAAGTCCAAAGACAAAAACCACAACATATCAATTTCTTGGAAATTGGTATGAACAAAAACATTTTGATTTTTTTGCTAATGCTGCCTATGATACAATGGCTGCCTGTCTGAATGAGAAATTCAGTATGGCGGGTGCTCTGTTTGTTATTGCTTTAGTTACAACTGAATCTGGATGGGGAGGTGGTAATGGAGGCAAAGCGTATCATAATTTATTTTCCATTATGGGAGGAGACAAAGGAAACATCGGCACAGCACACGGAACTCTAAAGAAATTTTCGACCTATGAAGCTGGGTTTAGCGAAGGATTTATTAAAAAAATTGTTGATGGCGTAGATGCTACTGGTAAAGCTAAGTTCCCAAATATTCGGCCTGTTTTGTCAAAACCTGATTTTACAATGGATGAGGTGAATGAGGCATTTGGTCAAGCTGCTAACTATAATCCTGGAAAAAGATATTCTTACGAAGCTGATGGACGATTAACCTGGGCGGAAAAGTATTTTAAGGATGTGAACAACACCACGGTGCCCTTTATGCGAAATGAATTAAGAAATAGATTGGATTCTACACAACAACTTAATCGGATGATCCCTGCAGAGGATCAAGTACAGATGCTTCCTGAA
>JAENVX010000288.1 GCA_016650355.1 Bacteroidia bacterium
GTCCTTTAATCCTTGTTACTTCTTCAAACTGTTCAATGTCAGAAGCGCGTTCAATTGCAAAGAAGTCATTGTTGAGTTCAGAGGCGGTTTCCCATGAAAGTTCCACCTGACCTTCTTCTAGCAGTGCATCAAATGAAATTAGTTCAATTGGCAGAGGAGAGGTTGTTGCGTTAACAGAACCTATATAAAACGTGTTGGAAGCTGCCGTAAATGCCGGCAAAGCTGTCCTTTTAACAATAGGGTTAGAGGTTGACCCACTATTTGTTCCCGCAGTGCCTATAACACTGCCAACTAGTGTGATCCTTAAATCATTCACGTTTCCAATCGTACCAATGCCCGTTCCCTCAATTCTTGTATTTAGGTTATTGATGGCAATATTAAAGGAATTTGCAGCAGTTAGTAGCCAACTCAATGTAGCCCTTCTTACAACGGTTGACGCTCCATCTGCAAATGAGACAGTGGTCGCTCCGGTTCCGGGATCAGTATGCGTTATTCGTAATGTTCCCCCTGCAGAGGGGCCAGTTGTAGGAAAGTAAACATAAAATGGTCTATAATCGGTTGATGTGCCTACCGGAAATAATCCTGCTACTCCACCATCTGCTATAGTTGAAGTGTTAAACCATCTCACAAAAGTTCCCGTGTTAAGCGTGTATATCGTTCCTGAAGTTCGAATTAGTGTACCTGGCGCTGCGGCAGATACCCCAAGGGTAAGCGCAAAAGGGCCTAGGTTACAATTCCCACTTGTAAGATCAAGAGTACCTTTTACAGTTGTAGTATTTTCCAAATTTTTCTGCCCACCTCCAGAAAAAGTAAGATTAAAATAAGTGATTGAACTGTGAATTATTTGTGCGCTGACCCCTTTGTAATTGATTGTGCCTGAGGCCCCAGTTCCATTAGTCAGTGTAGCACCTGTTCCCAAAGTTATATTACCTCCTAAATTAAAAACACTGCCAGCGGTCGTCATATCCAAAGTGGTTGTTGCGGATGCATTGTCAGAGCTCATGTTAACATTTCCATTTACAGTCAATGTACCTCCACCAAAAGCAACAGATTGACTTGTTGATTCTGGGATGTCTTTGTCCGCTGACATTAGGAGATTACCATTTACAATTGTTGTTCCTCCATTTAAATTAATCGTTCCGGCAGCAAATGATGCCGTCAAGGTCGTACTTGTTTGCATTAACATATCATTTACTACGTTCAACGATGCCGTTGAGTTTGCTAAGGTAACAACAGCACCTGAAGATCCGGAAAGATTGCTGTTGATGATAAGTGCAAAACAATTAGCGGTTGTTCCGGCACAGACGGTGACGGTTCTTCCACCGGGGATGCTGGCAGCAATGGTAGCATCAGGATAATCTATCCCCGCTACGCCAGGCGATATCCTTCCCCAGGTTGCTCCATCGTTAAAGCAACCATTTATCATCGCATCAAAACCAGGTGCGTAAGTTACGGTTACCCTAACATGGTCAACATAAAAGTCGTAATTACCTGGTGTCTGATTTACGTTTCCTGACCGGTATTGCAAGGCCACTCCAAAACTGGCACTGTTAATATCAGCATAGGTTAAAACGCCTCCCCAATTGTCTGTGGAGCTACCGTATGTCACGTAAGAATTTAAATCGGCAGTTCCAATTGTCGCGAATGTAGCTTGATCGGTCCCAACCCTAGTTCCGGCAGAATTTATTAATAAAATGGAATTTTCAGAATTGTTCGCCCCCACCGGTATTGTTCCGTACATTTCTATTTCAACTTTAATGCCTGAAATATATGACCCTACAGGTATTGCAAACCCAAATCCAGTTACATGCAAATAGTCGGTGTTTTTGTTTTTCAGCTGTCCAACAATACTAGCATATCCATTGTTAGATGTGTATGGCGTTCCAATCCCTAATGTCCAAGCAGGAGTAGCCGGACTACCACCACCACCATCTACAGCCGCGGAAGGGTTGTTGGGTCCTATTGTAGTTTGAGAAAAACTGAAGTTAATCCCTCCGACAAATACCAAAAACAAGAGAGAAAACAATCCTACTTTCATAATTCTACTATCGACTAACAAAAATACTTAAAAGAAGCTATTTATAACCCTATAGTCGATCCAGTACTAGTTGACAACATTATTAAAAGAACAAACACCTGCGGGTGAAAGATTCGTATTTAATGGTGACTGGATTGTTTCGCTGACCGTTCCACCAACTGGAGGGACAGATCCACCTGACCAGATCGTAGGATCCAAGTTACCACTAGTAATGGTGTTTTGGGCAACCAGAACGTGTGAAATGCCTATGTATAGGGTAAAAAAAAGAAATTTAGACACTCTAGAAGCTCTCATATTAAAAGTAATACCAAATAGGCATCAAATGTAACTGACTTTATTTACTCAATAATTACTTTCTGCTATAATTCGGAGCTTCTCTAGTAATTGTCACATCATGTGGATGGCTCTCATGCACTCCGGCAGCTGTGATTTTTACGAATTTGGCTAACTTTAATTTTTCCAGGTTTTTGGCTCCACAATAGCCCATGCCAGCTTTTAATCCTCCTACCAATTGATAGAGTACTTCAGCAACTGATCCCTTGAAGGGAACGCGACCGGAAATGCCTTCTGGTACTAGTTTTTTAATATCATCTTCTGCATCCTGGAAGTAGCGGTCTTTTGAGCCATCATCCATAGCCTCCATCGAGCCCATGCCACGATAGGATTTGAATTTTCTGCCTTCGTAAATAATCACTTCACCAGGTGCCTCCTCCGTTCCAGCCAACAATGATCCAATCATTACACTGTCAGCTCCGGCAGCCAACGCTTTTACAATGTCTCCAGAAAAGCGAACACCGCCATCGGCAATTACTTTTACGTCAGAACCCTTAAGCGCTTTCGCGGATTCATAAACTGCGGAAAGCTGAGGAAGGCCTATTCCTGCAACAATTCGTGTTGTACATATACTTCCTGGCCCAACGCCAACTTTTACAGTATCGGCACCAGCTTTTGCCAATGCTTTGGCTGCATCACCTGTGGCAATGTTCCCCACAATCAACTCCAGTTCAGGATATTTTTTCTTTACTCTTTTAGTAGCATCAATCACACCTTTTGAATGGCCATGTGCTGTGTCAATACTAATGATATCAACACCAGATGCAATTAGTGCGTCAATTCGATTCATCATATCGGGCGTCACACCAACTGCAGCTCCTACTCGTAATCTTCCGTATTCATCGTGGCAGGCATTCGGTTTGTTCTTCTTTTTCAAGATGTCTTTGTACGTCACGAGCCCCGTCAACTTTCCACGCTTGCTTACAATGGGAAGTTTTTCAATTTTATAATTCTGAAGCAACACCTCTGCCTTTGCCAATGTGATGCCTTCTGGTGCTGTGATTAAATTCTCTTTCGTCATGATCTCCTCAATCGGCCTGGCCATCTCCGTCTGAAAACGTAAATCACGATTGGTAATAATCCCAACGAGTTTCCCGTTTTCATCAACTACGGGAATGCCACCAATTTTATTTTCACGCATAATTTTTTCAGCATCGCGCACAGTAGAATTAATCCGTAGCGTGATCGGATCGAGGATCATACCACTTTGCGACCGCTTTACCTTACGCACCTGCTCCGCTTGCTCAACAATAGTCATGTTCTTATGGATAAAGCCCAAACCACCTTCGAGTGCCATACCTATAGCCAATTCTGTCTCTGTTACGGTGTCCATCGCAGCAGAGATTAAAGGAATATTTAGTCTGATGTTCTTAGTTAAATAGCCCGTAGTACTGGTTTCGCGCGGTAATACGTCACTGTAGGCAGGAACAAGAAGCACGTCATCATAGGTAAGTGCTTCAAAGAGAAATTTGGAGGGATTGTGGGCCATGGCAAATAATTTACGATTGATTATTTGCCGGGCAAAGTTAACCGTAATTCGTCAATTAGCCAATTTGAATCAGTGTATTAGAAAATAGCTCAATTTCCGAATCATTAGCACATTGACTGATTGAGCGTTAACTTTGAAACATAAATTATTTGCCATGAAAAAATTGTTATATGTTTTGCTCTTTCACATGATGGCGATCAGCGCACTGGCGCAAACCCAAACCGGTAAAGCATCTTTTTATGCAGATAAATTTGAAGGAAGCCCAACGGCAAGTGGTGAAAAATACAAACACGCTAAACTGACAGCCTCTCATAAAACTCTTCCGTTTGGAACCAAATTGCGTGTTACAAATATTGCGAACAATATGAGTGTTGAGGTTGTGGTTAACGACCGCGGTCCGTATGTTGACGGCCGAATTATTGACCTTTCAAAATCCGCAGCAGAAAAACTTGGTTTTATAAGCCAAGGGCTTACGGAAGTAAAAATAGATGTTATTGATGCTGGTGATGGTAAGAGTAAAATGCCGAGCGGCCCAATTGATCGTATCTCCGTAGATGAAAAGGAATTTTATGATTTCGAAATATCGAGGTTAAACCCAAAAGGATTTGGCGTGCAGATTGGCACTTATCAGGAGTTGGTAAATCTAATGCGCCTTGCCGATAATTTGAAAAACTCGTACAAAAAAAGAGTAACCGTTCAAGTTAAGATTTTAATGGGAGTAAAATATTACAGCCTGGTATTAGGTCAATTCTCTACAC
>JAENVX010000289.1 GCA_016650355.1 Bacteroidia bacterium
CTTAGTATAGAATGCCTCGGTCTTCATTTTTGAAAGTAATTCAATTGAACTGGTTCCAGCTAAAACTATTGCTGCATGAAATGGCTTGCAGAACTCTACCCATGGTTTGTGATCCTGAAGTAAGATTGGAAGTTTAGATGCCACGTATTCGTAGAGCTTGGTGGGCATTGAATTTTGAGTGTGTGTGGAGGGAGGGTAGATGATAATCCCAAAGTCGGCCTTTGATATGGCCTCCATAATTTCCTGATGAGGTACAAGGTGATTTCCACCCGTTAAGGTTATGAAAGAATAGCTTGAAATTTCATCCTGAATTCTCAAGTAAGTGCTTTTCTTGGCGGCATAGCCAATGATGTGAAGGCGTATGGTGTTGTCAAATTCGTGAAGGTTTTTAACTAAATTTATTGCCTGAAATACTCCTGTACTTTCGGCTAATGTGCCACTAAAAAGAAGTTGCGTAATTTCCAGTCTTTTTACATGGATTAAATGGGTTGAAACCCTTGGCTTATTTTCAATTATCGTAAATCTTTTTCCTGTAAAACTAAATTCCTTTTCATAGCCTTTTTCGGCTAGCAGAAACCAATGAAAGAATGGCGCGGTGAGCTTTTCTTTTGTTCGAACCCATAAAGCTAAAACTGACCTAATAAAACTTGGAAATGCATCAGTATGAAGAATATTTCTGTAATAATTTTCCTGTATATCGTATATAATCTTGACGCCAAAGAATATTCTGTTTAGCATACCAACTAACAGTAATTCATGGGTATTAACTATAAGTATGTCATGTTTTACTTTACGTAGTTTCAAAAATACTTTCAATGGTGCAATCCATCGTCCGATGCTTAATCTTGCGAAAGGTTGTGACGTAATAAATTCTACGTTTGGATAGGCAGGTTTCACGGTGGCGGGGTATCCGATTATCAACACATTGTAGTCACCTGAATCGCTAAGGCTAATGCCGAATTTTTCGAACATTCGGGTATCGTCTATTGGCTTTAGAATGGAAGCGAGGACTATTGTTCGTTTTTTCATTTATTATTGCGATCCGATTTAAAAGTAAGACTAAAAATGGAACTGAAAGAACTGATTGAAAGCGCCTGGCTTGATCGCGAGCTTTTGAAGCAAGAAGAGGTTAAAACTGGGATACGTCAAGTGATGGATCTGCTGGACAAAGGGAAGGTACGAGTTGCGGAACCAGATGGGTCAAACTGGAAAGTTAATGAATGGATAAAGAAAGCTGTGATACTCTATTTTCCCATCCAACAAATGGAGACCATCGAAGTCGGTCCTTTTGAGTTTCATGATAAAATTGCTTTGAAAAAGAATTACAAAGAATTAGGTGTTAGAGTTGTTCCGCATGCAATTGCACGTTATGGTTCATATCTAAGTAAAGGCGTTATCATGATGCCTTCGTATGTCAACATTGGTGCTTATGTAGATGAGGGCACCATGGTGGATACCTGGGCCACGGTAGGCAGCTGTGCTCAGATCGGAAAAAATGTTCATTTAAGCGGAGGCGTTGGTATTGGAGGAGTGCTGGAGCCTATTCAGGCAGCACCGGTTATTATTGAGGATAATGCGTTTATTGGATCGCGATGTATTGTGGTGGAGGGAGTGAGAATTGGTAGTGAGGCAGTGCTTGGCGCAAATGTAGTATTGACCGGAAGTTCAAAAGTAATTGATGTAACGGGCACCACACCTGTTGAATATAAAGGATATGTTCCGAATCGTTCTGTTGTTATTCCGGGCACATACGCGAAGAAATTTGCAGCGGGTGAGTACCACGTTCCGTGTGCCTTAATTATTGGAACGCGCAAAGAAAGCACAGACAAGAAGACTTCTTTGAACGATGCGCTTCGTGAAAATCACGTTTCAGTATAGTGCTCTTTAAGGTAATAAATAAAATATTTCGCTCCATTTGGCTTAATTCTGGTATTGGTCCGGTCTTGGCATAAGCTTTGAACGTTATGAGCTAAAGAATTAATTTTGAACGATGAAGAAACTGATTTTTGGAATAGTTACGAGTTTGGTCATTTGCGGGTTTTCAATAGAAAGTCAGAATGCCTATCCACTTATTAAGAACGAAAGTTTTTCAAAAGGGGAGCAGTTGGAATACCGCGTGAGTTTTTTGGGAATTACCGTTGGCAAAGCCATCACTAAAGTGGATACTAAAAGTTACAATATTAATTCAAGGCCTTGTTTCAAGATTGATGCCTTTGGGGAGACTACAGGAATTTCATGGCTCTATCGGGTGAAAGATAATTGGGGTGCTTACATAGATACGGCAGCCATGATCACACATGTTTCCTATAGAAAGATCAGAGAAAATAATTATGTCAAAGATGAACTGGTAAATTTTGATCACAAGAATAAAAAAGCCAAAGTCAAGGTCATGAACAAAACCACGGGCGTATATGAGGATGTAAAGGACTTTGATATTCCGGAAAACGCCACTGATTTGGTAGGCGGCTTTATACAAATGCGTTTTTTTGATTTCAAAAAGATAAAGGTAGGTGATACCGTGGCGATCTCCGGATTCTTTGAGGATACCTCCTATAAGCTTAAAATTATGTATAAAGGAAAGGAAACGATCTCAACCAAGATGGGCAAAATACCCTGCCATGTGATGGTACCTATCATGCCAGATAATAAATTATTCAACGGTGAGAATTCGATTACCGTATGGATATCAGATGACGGCAATAAGATCCCTGTTAAGATTCAAGCCAGGATGTTCATTGGTCATACAGGATTGGAACTTGTCAGTTTCCGGGGATTAAGGAATCAGTTAAAGATTGTTCAATAAGGCAGTCCGATCAATGGGTTAAACTTTTTTGCCATTTTCGTCAAGAAATTTATATTGTGTAGCACAACCTAACCTTAAATTTTATGCTAAAAGAATTCAAAGCATTTGCCATGCGTGGCAACGTAGTTGATCTGGCAATCGGTGTTATTATCGGTGCAGCATTTGGAGCTATCGTAAATTCATTTATCAATGATGTCATTACACCACTTCTCTTAAAACCTGCTCTTGAGGCTGCTCAGCTTTCAAAATTGGAAGATTTAACTGTTTTTGGTGTGGTTAAATACGGAAAATTTTTAGGCGCCACCATTAACTTTATTCTTGTCGCCTTTGTGCTTTTCTTGATAATAAAAGGAATGAATGCATCTAAAAATAAGGATAAAGCAACTCCAGTTGTACCTCCTCCTCCAGCTGCTGATATTCTTTTACTGATGGAGATCAGGGATTTGCTAAAGAAATAATCTGATGAAATTGAACATCCGGACAATAGCTCCGGATTTTTTTATTCCAAATTTCAAAAGGAACTACACTTTAAGTCCATCTAGTTATTTCCTAAACCGATCTGCCACCATCAGTTCCTTGCTGCCGGCTTTGTATTGATAGAAGCCGCTTCCGCTTTTTACACCTTTGTGGCCGGCCTGAACCATATTCACTAGCAGAGGGCAAGGAGCGTATTTAGGATTCCCAAAGCCACTGTACAAAACGTTCAGTATGGATAAACAAACATCCAGGCCAATGAAATCAGCTAATTGTAAAGGACCCATGGGGTGCGCCATGCCTAGTTTCATGACAGTGTCAATTTCATCAACACCTGCAACACCTTCATATAAAGAATAGATTGCCTCGTTAATCATTGGCATAAGAATACGGTTGGCGATGAAGCCCGGGTAGTCATTTACTTCCACCGGATTCTTACCAAGCTTTTTAGAAAGCTCCATTATTGTATCGGTTACAGCATTACTAGTGCTGTATCCTCTAATGACTTCTACTAACTTCATGATCGGTACGGGATTCATGAAGTGCATTCCGATTACTTTATCAGGTCTTTTCGTAATTGAAGCAATTTTTGTAATGGAGATGGAAGAGGTGTTACTTGCCAAAATGGTTTCTGACTGCGTACTTGAATCAAGTTCTCTGAAAATTTTTAGTTTTAAATCTAAATTTTCCGTAGCGGCCTCTATCACAAGATCAGCATTGTTCACTCCCTCCTTCATAAATGTGGTAGTACTAAGATTGGCCAATGCTTGCCTCTTCACTTCCACTGATATTGTTCCTTTTTCAACTTGGCGGTTTAGATTTTTTTCTATGGTAGCCATAGCCTTGTTGAGCGCATCCTCCGAAATGTCAATGATTGAAACTTTATAGCCAGCTTGCGCAAAGACATGGGCGATACCGTTACCCATCGTACCGGAACCAATAACTGCGATATTTTTCATGCTGGATTTCTGTAGTTTTTCGGATACAAAGATAATGAGTGGGTTATGGCAGCAAAGTCAAGGGTAAAAAACCTTTCTACAAGATTTCTCCACAACTGACCATGGCATAACAATATTGTTCTAAGAAGCTACTCAATAGAAACTTCCTTTGCTAGCCCAATGGCATTAAACCTGATCATGAGTTTTTTAAATTCATTATTGTACGAACCGCACGCAGGCCCAGGCTCTAAGAAGTAGTAAAAGAACTTTTGGTTTCGCTTTAGCAATTCATTTTTGTCTGGTCTTCCGAGTAAATCGACAACTTCTTGTTCAGAAAGGGATTTGATTTTTTCACGTTGCTTATCAAGCTGGTCGATTAATCCCTTCCTGACCAATTTACACCCTGCTTTATCATCTTTCCACGTATCCAAATCAAAGTCATCAAAAGTTGGCAGTGGCTTTCCACAAGCCAGCAAAAGGAAAAATAATAAACTATGTAATACTAACTTTTGCATGCTCCGTAACTTTATAAAACCATACACTTGAAATCGCCAAATAGGAAAAAGCTACAACGTAAAAAATTGGGGAAAGCTGAAGTATAAAAGTCAATCCAGTAACTAATACTGAATAGATAATAATGCGAGCCCACTCGGAATAGTACACCCAATTTTTCTTTTCAAACAACACACCGTTATTAACTACCCAAATTGAAATCAGAATTGCAGCAATAGCTTTTTCGAATAAAGAAAATTGTCCTTGCTTGAAAAGGAATAGCCCGGTGCAAATCAAGCAAATAATGTATTGAAATAAGACGTAATAGTTGATGAGAACCGGTGCCGTAGTTTCGAATTTTTTATAATGTTGTACATCAACTTCAGGTGCCGCATAATATCCTCCGAGATACTCCGGTAGCCAGCCAGGTTTTTTAAAAAGGTATTTGACCTTGTCACTCCATATTGGAATGCGTTTTAAATCTTGGCCCATCTGCACATAATGACTAAAGTTGGCCCATACAGCATTCCAGCTTTTAAGGGGTTTGGTAATGCCGTAAGTTGGTCGCTCTTCTTCCGGCTGGAAAGTGCCAAACATCTTATCCCAAATAATCAATGAGCCTGCATGGTTCTTATCAATGTATTTTGGATTGCGGCCGTGATGCACACGATGATGTGATGGGGTGTTGAAGACATATTCAAGCCATCCCATTTTTTTAATAGTTTCTGTGTGTATCCAGAATTGATAAAGCGTGTTAAGCGCGGAAATAAGTGCAAAGTCGAGGGTGCTAAAACCTAGAAATGCAATTGGCAAACTAAAAGCAAATGTCCAAACTACTTGAAAACTGCTTTGACGTAAGGCAACAGATAGATTGTAGTCCTCACTTTGATGATGCACCACATGTCCACCCCAAAAGAGATTTATTTCATGGCTCATACGGTGTGCCCAGTAGTAGGTAAGATCCGTAAGTAAAAAGAGACCTAACCAATACATCCAGTTTTTATCTAAAACGAAGAAAGCAAAATTTGCAAAGACTAATTCATAAACTCCGATGGCAAGCACACGCATGAACAATCCTGAAAGCTGTGACGTAATACCGCAGCTAAGATTGGCAATTGCATCAGGCAAGCGATAAAGTTTACGATGGGAGAGTCGTTCCACTACCAATTCTATTCCAATTAGAATGAAAAAGATGGGTATTGAAAGGACAATTGGGTTGAGGTTCAAGTTGAATAGTTATTTTTACGGCTCTAAGTTAGAAAGATGAGTTTAAGGATTTTCAAATACGTCTGGTTCTTTTCGCTTTTGGCAACAATGGCTATCCTGTTTTATGTATATGCTTCGCTTCCCTTGGAGGTAATGTTGATGGATGGAGACCAGCCGATAAGTGTTTCCCGTGAGATTTTATTTTATAGCTTATTGGGTGTCATGGCGTTGATAAACGTTTTGGTGTTCGTTGTGGCTAAGCTCTTTCCCGAAACTCAAAACGATTTTAAGACATGGTTCTATGGATTTATCATCACGCTAAATCTCTTTTTTGTCACCCTCGTCAACTTCTCAGGAGTTTACAATAGCGGTGAAAAGTTTGATTACAGTAAGATTGGGGTTCTAATTTATGGAAGCATTGGTCTCATTGTACTTTGGTCTATTGCCTGGCCGGTTTACTCGCTTTCGCGAAAATTTTTGAGTAAACAACAGGTTTGATTGGCTATTTTTTGATCCCTGAATATCAACCTGTTATAATCAATGACTTCATCTCTATTTGTTGTCAGAAATTGAACTGAGCTGCTTGCAGTGCCAGGAAAATTTACTTCTTTTAGATACGGTTATTTTTTAAACTAAAAAAATTAAAGTCATCATGATAATCAGATGAACTTTGATTTCTTTGCGAACAAATTTTTTTAACTGAATTTACTAGGCAGTAGTTTCAAAAAGTATTTATGGCGAAAGAGACAACAGAATACAACGAATCGAGTATTAAATCCCTCGATTGGCGAGAGCATATTCGACTCCGTCCTGGAATGTACATTGGTAAGTTGGGCGATGGTTCAGCTAAAGACGATGGCATTTATGTGCTGGTAAAGGAGACGATCGATAATTCCATTGATGAGCACATGATGGGATACGGTAAAACGATCGATGTGAAGATCACGGATCAACATGTTAGCGTTCGTGACTACGGAAGGGGTATTCCATTGGGTAAAGTAGTCGATGTGGTCTCCAAGATTAATACAGGAGCAAAGTACGATTCAGGAGCTTTTCAAAAGTCAGTTGGATTAAATGGTGTAGGAACAAAGGCTGTTAATGCTTTATCGAATTTTTTTAAAGTTCAGGCCTTTCGCGATGGTCAGACTAAACTTGCTGAGTTTAAGAAGGGAATACTAACCAGTGATCCTAAAGTTGGGAAAAGTAGTGATAAGAACGGAACACTTGTAGAGTTCGAACCGGACAACACAATGTTCAAGAATTATCATTTTATTCCGGAGTACCTGGATGACTTGATGTGGAACTATGCCTTCCTTAACGCAGGCCTCACGATAAACTATAATGGACGAAAGTTTTATTCTAAGGATGGACTTCTTGATTTATTAAAGCAGAAGGCTGATGCGGATGAGATACGCTATCCTATTATCCATTGCACCGGTGATGATATTGAGTTTGCCCTGACGCACGGTAACCAATATGGAGAAGAGTACTACTCTTTCGTAAACGGACAAAATACTACACAAGGTGGAACTCACCTAGCAGCTTTCCGTGAGGGTATTGTTCGTGGTACACGCGATTTTTTCAAGAAGGACTTTGATGCTGCAGACATCCGCGCCAGTATAGTAGGTGCCATAGCAGTACGTGTGCAAGAGCCCGTTTTTGAATCGCAGACAAAAACAAAACTGGGTTCCATTAACATGACACCGGAAGTCGGTCAATCGGTCAAAAATTTTGTTGGCGATTTTGTTTCGAAAGAACTTGAGATTTATCTGCATAAAAATCCGGCAGCGGCCGATGCATTGCAAAAACGTATTCTTCAATCGGAACGCGAACGAAAAGAAATTGCAGGGATAAAGAAGTTGGCAAATGAACGTGCAAAAAAAGCTAACCTTCACAACAAGAAGCTCCGCGATTGTCGCTTCCATTTTGATGATCAGAAGGGGGAGAAGGGAATGGAATCTGTTGTCTTTATCACAGAAGGAGATTCTGCAAGCGGTTCCATTACAAAATCGCGCGATGTTGAAACACAAGCCGTGTTTAGTTTACGGGGCAAGCCTCTGAACTGTTACGGCTTAACAAAGAAAGTAGTGTATGAAAATGAAGAGTTCAACCTCCTTCAACATGCGTTAAACATTGAGGACGGATTGGATGGATTGCGTTACAACAAAGTAATCATAGCGACAGATGCAGATGTGGATGGAATGCACATTCGTCTTTTGTTAATGACTTTCTTTCTTCAATTCTTCCCTGACTTGGTTAAAGCAAATCACGTCTATGTTTTGGAAACTCCATTGTTCAGAGTTCGTAACAAGAAGGAGACCATCTACTGCTACAGTGAGGAGGAAAAAAAGGCAGCTGTGAGCAAATTGGGAAGTAAACCTGAAATCACTCGCTTCAAAGGATTAGGAGAAATCTCACCTGAAGAATTTGGGACTTTCATTGGCGACAATATCCGTTTGCAACCGGTCCTGTTAACAAAGGAAAGTCACCTGGCGAAACTACTCGAGTTTTATATGGGCAAAAACACACCGGACAGACAAGAGTTTATTATTGACAATTTGAGGATTGAGTTAGATGTAATTGAAGAGAATGAGAAACCAGAGGAAGTTGAGATTTAGTATCGATTCTTTCGAATCAAAAAGGGCAGATTAAGCAACATGAGTAAAAAAATTACAACAACACGAAAGAAAAAATCATCTGATAATGAAAGCGAGGATGATGTAGTTCATTCTATTTCGATTGATGGTCTTTATGAGAACTGGTTTCTCGATTACGCATCGTATGTAATCCTGGAGAGGGCAGTTCCGCGTATTGAGGACGGCCTCAAGCCTGTGCAGCGAAGGATTTCGCATTCGATAAAAGAAATGGATGATGGTCGCTTTAATAAAGTGGCCAATGTGATTGGTAATACTATGCAGTATCATCCACATGGTGATGCTGCAATTGGTGAAGCGATCGTAAACCTTGGTCAGAAAGATTTACTTTTTGATACGCAAGGAAACTGGGGCGATGTACGGACAGGCGATAGTGCCGCAGCTCCGCGCTATATCGAAGCAAGGCTTTCTAAATTTGCTTTGGATGTAGTTTATAATGCGCAAACTACGGAATGGCAACTATCCTATGATGGCCGGAAGAAGGAACCGGTTACACTGCCAGTAAAATTTCCGCTCTTGCTGGCGCAAGGCGTGGAGGGGATCGCAGTTGGTCTTTCAACTAAAATCCTACCTCATAATTTTTGTGAGTTAATCAAAGCATCAATTGATGCCCTTAAAGGAAAGAACCCAAAGATTTATCCTGACTTTCTCACGGGGGGGCTGGCCGATTTCTCGGAATATGATCAGGGAATACGTGGTGGAAAAATAAAAGTACGGGCTAAGATTGAAATCATTGATAAGAAAACCCTTGCGATCAAAGAGATACCATTTGGTACAACTACTACATCGTTGATGGAATCCATTGTGAAAGCAAGTGAGAAGGGTAAAATCAAAGTGAAGCAGGTGGTGGACAATACTGCCAAAGACGTAGAGATTCAGATCTTACTTCAGCCCGGTCTTTCACCTGAAATAGCAATTGATGCTTTGTATGCATTTACGGACTGCGAAGTTTCTATTTCACCCAATGCCTGTGTAATCGTGGCCGACAAACCACAATTCATGAAGGTGAATGAGATCCTTAAATACAATACCGAACAAACAGTTAAACTTCTTAAGCAAGAACTAGAAATTAGGAAGGCTGAATTGATGGAGAAAATCCTTTTCTCATCGCTTGAAAAGATTTTTATTGAAAAGCGGATCTATCGTGATATAGAGGAAAGCGAAACTTTTGAAGCTGTCATCACAACAACGGATAAGGGATTGAAGCCTTATAAAAAACAGTTTTATCGCGAGATCACAAGAGATGATATCCTTCGTTTGCTGGAAATCCGAATCAAGCGTATTTCCAAATTTGATTCATTCAAGGCTGATGAATTGATGCGTGACCTGGAAAAGGAGTTGAAAGAAACGCTCCACCACTTAAAACATCTCACAGATTATGCAATCGCCTATTACCAAAATCTATTGAATAAATATGGAAAAGGACGTGAGCGAAAGACTGAGATCAAGAGTTTCCAATCCGTAACAGCTACCGAAGTAATTGCAAATAATCAAAAGCTTTATGTAAACCGTGAAGACGGTTTCATCGGCTGGGGTTTGAAGAAGGATGAATACCTGACCGAATGTTCTGAATTGGATGACATCATTGCTATACGCAGAGATGGGAAAGTCAAAGTAAGCCGCATCAGCGAAAAAGTTTTTATGGGCAAAGACATTTTGCACGTGGGCGTTTGGAAAAAGGGGGATGTGCGCATGGTGTACAACCTGATATACAGCGATGGCAAAAGTGGTAAAACATTTGCCAAACGATTTACAATGCCTGCTATCATTCGTGATAAAGAGTATAACCTCGATCAGGGAAATCCAAACAGTAAAGTGCACTATCTTAGCGCCAACCCCAATGGGGAAGCTGAAGTAGTGGAGGTAAAGCTCAGCCAGTCGAGCACTGCACGTAAAAAGATTTTTGATTTTGATTTTTCTGAATTGGAAATTAAAGGAAGAGGGGCACGAGGAAATACCATTACTAAATACCCTGTTAGAAAAATTGACTTCAAAGAAGCAAAGGGTTCTACGCTAAGCGGTCTTGAGTTATGGTTTGATGAAGCATCGGGTCGATTGAATAAAGACAAAAGAGGTAAGCATGTAGGTAAGTTTGATGGAGACGACCTGATACTTTCTATTACTAAAGGTGGTGCTTACAAAATCACAAACTACGAGCTCACAAACAGATATGAGCCGGAAAAAACAATTTTGGTAGAAAAGCTTAATCCCAAGAAAGCAATCTCGGCTGTGTACGTGGATGGTGAAAGCAAGCAGTATTTTGTAAAACGCTTTCAGATTGAAACCAACACGCTTGATAAAGAGTTTGGGTTTATTTCAGATGGCATTGGATCAAGATTAGAGTTTGTAACCACTTCTGATACTCCGGAGGTTGAAGTTGAATTAGTAAAAGGGAAAGGAAAGGAAAAAGAGATTGAGGTTATTAATTTGGAGGACATCATTGATGTGAAAGGCTGGAAGGCAGTGGGCAACCGATTGTCGCAGCATAAGATTACGAAAGTGAAACCTGTGGAGGAACCAGAAGATAGCGGCCTCGAGGAGGGGGATGATGACAATGAATTGGTAGAGGCTACTGAAACGAAGAGTTCTCAGTCGCTAAAAAAAAAAGAGGAGACAAGTCCAGAGTCGATCATCGAGGAGGACGGGCAAGCAAGCCTCTTCGGAGAGGCAAACATCAAGCAATCAAAAACAACGGAAAACCACGGCCCAAAAGTCAACGGAAAGGATCCGCAGCCGCTCCCAAAAAGACCAAAAACCGAGCAAGCAAAGCTCTTCGGGCAAAGCCAGGAAAAAGACGTAGGGGATAAGGAGCGAGAAGAAAAGGAATCAAAGGCTTTTTCTGTTGGAGATTCAATTGACCTGGATTTATAATATCATTCTAATAATACAGCAACTATTAGTCTATCTTTGAGCATGATTAGAGTTTATTATATTCTTTTTTTTGTATTCATCATTGCCGATTCAATAGCCCAGGAGATTACTGTGCAAGGCAAAGCAATTGATGCATTGGGCGGCAAAGGGATTAATGCAAAAATTTCATATAAAAGTTATCCCACGGGTGGAATCTCAGGAACCATAAATGACAGCACCTTCTCATTCGAAATTTTTGGCTCTTCCAAGTATTCTGTAACTGCAGAGGCTAATGGGTTCATTTCAAATACCATATTAGTTGACCCAAAAGATGCAACGGTCGATCAGAAGATCGTTCGCAACATTTCCCTTATGCCAACAGGGCATACTGTTCGCTTAAGCCGGCTTATTTTTAATCAGGGAAAAGCACGAATCAATCCACAATCCTTTGCTGAACTGGATGAGGTTGTGGCAATGATGAAAATTAACACCAAAATCGAAATTCAATTGGAAGGGCATACTGATCACCAGGGAAACGAAAAGGCCAATCTTAAGCTATCACAAGATCGTGTGGACGCTGTGAAAAAATATTTAGTCTCGAAGAAGATTTCTAAAAAGCGTATAAAGACAAAAGCATTTGGAGGAACACAACCACTTTCTAATGAGAAAACCGAAGAAGCAAGGTCTCTTAATAGAAGGGTAGAACTGCGGGTGCTGAAGAACTAGCAGCTGGGTCAACGCAAAATAATGTCAATGACACCAGAAGAAAAGAATCAGCGGCTTAGTGATCATTTAGCCCAGTTCATTTCTGAACATAAAAAAACATCACTTGAAAAGGTACTAGAAAATCGAACGCGTTACATCACCGTAGTGTTGGAAGATATTTTTCAGTCTCAGAATGCCAGCGCAGTAGTCCGCACATGTGAGTGCATGGGTTTGCAAGACATTCATGTAGTAGAAAGCAAAAGCGCCTATTCTGTTAATAAGAAAGTAATTAAAGGCGCAAACAAGTGGATTGACTTGATCAGATACAAAGCGAAGGCGTCAAACAATATTGGAGATTGCTTTAAAAATCTAAAGGAAAAAGGTTATAGAATTTTAGTAACTGAGCCTGATGCAGAAGGAAGTTCAATTGATGAAATATTGGTAACTGACCAGCCCCTTGCTATTGTCATGGGCAATGAATTGGACGGGGCTTCCAAGTACGCTTTGCAGCATGCCGATGTGAAAGTCAAAATCCCAATGTATGGCTTTACGGAAAGTTTAAATATTTCAGTGAGCGCTGCCATTTGTCTGAATACCCTTGTTCCAAAGCTTCGTCAATCAGCAGTTGATTGGCAATTATCGTTAGCGGAGAAAGAGTTCATCCGATTACAGTGGTATCGAAAAATTGTGAAGCGATCTGAGATTATCGAAAAGGAGTTTCTTCGATCAATTGAGTAACTTTGTTTAGGCTTTAATTAATTTTTATGGGATTTTGGAAAAGGGTGCTGTGGTGGCTGTTCCTATTAATTGTTTCTTTTTCACTACCGGTGATCATTGCAAATATTTGGGTGATCAAAAGCACAGAAGATAAGGTGTATACAAATTATCATCAACTACCGGAGAACGAAGTTGGCTTGGTGCTTGGCACCAGTAATAAACTCACAGATGGTTCGCCTAACCCATTTTTTGAAAATCGAATAAAGACTGCCGCTGCGCTATATCATGAGAAAAAAGTAAGTCATTTTATACTAAGTGGAGATAACCGATCGAAATATTACAATGAACCATTTGAAATGAAAAAAGCGCTTATGAAATTAGGTGTGCCGGAATCCGCCATCACATTGGATTATGCTGGGCTAAGAACACTTGATTCCGTAGTTCGCAGCAAAGAAATATTTGGCCAAGACCGGATCACGATCATCACGCAACCATTCCATTGCTATAGGGCTATATTCATTAGTAATTATTACAATATTAATGCGGTAGCAGTTGCTTTAGAATCCGGTGAAGAAGAGGTATTTAACATTTACTTTAGAGAATATCTCGCCCGAACAAAGGCTATTCTGGATCTCTATGTTTTGAAAACAGCACCCCGCCATCTGGGGGATAAGGAGCCTTTGGATATTTAATAATCTTAAGAGAAAACCTTCAGAGTTTAATTTCCTATCGTTGAAAAAACGTATAAATGCTTAATTTTACTTTTAATTCATTTCTGTGAGACGTTTTTTCGGGTTGCGGCTGGTTGTTCTTCCTATAGTTTTTCTTTTTTTACTCGTTAGTCCCTGTCTGGCGCAGGAAACTATTGTTGAAGGCAAAGTAACGGACACCAACTCAGGAGACCCTATTCCTTTCGTTAACGTCATTTTTAAGGGTACTTTGTCAGGCTCTACGACTGACTTTGATGGTCGCTTTAAAATCAAGACTACTATCCCCATTGATTCTATCACAGCGTCATATATTGGATATAAACCGCGCACAAAAGTTGTAAAACGTGGTATAACTCAAGTTGTCAATATTCAATTAGAAGAAGATGTAACTCAACTCCAGGAAATAGTAATTAATGCTGGTGAGAATCCTGCTTTTGAGATTCTTCGCAAAGTAATACGGAATAAAAGCAGTAATGATAAACGCAAGCTATCAGCATATGAGTATGACACTTATACTAAAATTGAAATTGATGCTGATCATCTCACGGATGAATTTCGCAAGAGGAAAGTAATTCAAAAAATCACCCGGGTGTTGGATAGCATTGAACGAATTGCAGGTGAGGATGGAAAACCAATACTTCCAATATTCATTACGGAAAGTGTCTCGAAGTTTTATTATCGCAACAACCCGTCTCTTAGAAAGGAATTAATCTTAAAGTCAAAAATAAATGGGGTTGGTATGGAGGATGGAACCATGATCACTCAGTTTATCGGATCCTCTTTTCAAGAGTATAATTTTTATCAGAATTGGCTGAATATCGCTACGAAAGAATTTGTTTCTCCGATTGCTGATGGTTGGAGACTTTATTATGAATACGACTTAACGGATAGTCTTTTTATTGGTAACGATTTTTGTTATCGCCTCGACTTTTTTCCTAAGAGTGAACAAGACCTTGCCTTTAAGGGAACGATATGGATTACTAAAAATGAATATGCGCTCAAACAGATTGACGCAGGCGTCAGTAAGCAGGCAAACTTAAACTTTATTGAAAAAATCCGGATTCAACAGGAATTGGGAATCACTGAAGCTGGACCATGGATTCCTATCAAGAACCGCGTTTTGATTGATGTGGGAGAGATAAGTCCAAATTCCGCAGGTATGTTGGCCAAATTTTATACGAGTAATAAAAATTTAGTTGTTGATAAATCTTATGATGTGGCTTTCTATGAAAGACCAATAGAAATGGCCGAAGATGCCCGGATGAATGAAGGAGATAAATATTGGGACACTCTTCGCCACGAACCATTAAGCGAGGCCGAAAAAAATGTTTATCGAATGATTGATACGCTTCGCGATATTCCGGTCGTAAAAGCATATACTGATATCATTAAAGCGGTTGTAGATGGTTATATTCAATACGGAAAAACAGAGATTGGTCCTTATCTTGGTTTTGTGGCCTGGAATAATATTGAAGGCTTGCGTCTTCAGTTTGGTTTTAAAACGAATCTTAAGTTCAGTAAGAAGTGGATTTATGGGTGGCATGCTGGTTATGGTTTCAATGACACGCGCCTAAAATACATGGCATCTGCACAACATATTCTCTCCAAAGAGAAATGGACTACTTTATCCTTTAGGGTGAGAAGTGATGTTGCCCGGATAGGCGTGGATGATGAAGCATTAGCTGATAACCCTTTGTTCTTGGCCGCAAGTCGATGGGGTTTTTTTCGAAGGGGATATTATTTTGATGAGTACAGAGCTGCCTTTCAGCGCGAATTATTCAAAGGGTTTTCGCAAAAAATTTCATTCCGCCATTGGTCGTTCGAGCCGACATACGACTTTGGCTATCTGGAAGACCCCAGTGATGTTTCTAACTCCGAGGTATTAGAAACATTTCAGTCATCCGAAGTATCTATAGA
>JAENVX010000290.1 GCA_016650355.1 Bacteroidia bacterium
AATTCGAAAGTAGAATTCACCTTTTCCATCATTGTTCTGATCGAAGAAACCAAAGGCTTTAAGGTTAGAATCAATGTGACCCTCTACTAAATTGACCGTTGTGATAAAGACCCTATCTAAATGCAAGCCTGAACGCTCAAAAAACTCATTCACATTTATAAAAATGGAATCACCCTGTGTTGTAAAAACATATATTTCGGCAAAATGATCTTGGTCGTAGTTTCCAATGTATAGTTGTGATATTCCAGCAGTAAGTTCATCCGGTAAATTCCATTGATTATAATGATTGCCATCATTATCCATAATTGAAAAATTATTCAAAGGCGGTCCGGCCTTAGCATGGATAAGCTCTGTAATCCCATCTCCATTTAAATCAGCATAAACCTCCTGAACCATTTGATCGGATGCCTTGGTTTCAATTGATATGGAATATTTATTCCCGAAATCAATAATGAAAAAACTAATGATAAGTGTAGGAGGGATAGCCCAAAGCCAGGACGATAACAGAAACCTGGATAAACGAAGTTTCATCGCGCCTGTTTTACTTCTAATTCTTTCAACTGCGATTTGGTGATGGTTTGGGTATAGACCTTTGTATCTTTTTCGAAGGTGATTAAATTGGTCTTTCGGTCAACCTTCGATATAAAATCAAAGTTGATAATCAATGATCTACCTAGCCGGATGAAGCCATTTTTCGGTAACATACTTTCAAAAGTCCCCAGTTGTATGGAGCAAAGATGCTGCCTGTCACCCAGATCAATGAAGGTGTAGTTGCCATCTGCTTTGCAATACAAGATGTTAACAGGATCAATTAAAATGTAGCCTGTGCGGGTATTGATTCTGAGTTTTGGTGTTTCTTCGTAGGAGCTAACAAATTTAGACAGCCGGTCGATCAAGTTTGGTTCTTGTATGCGGGTTCTAAACTGATTGATGCAATCAATTAGCTCTTTGCGGTCAACGGGTTTTAACAAGTAATCGAAGGCGTGACTTTTTATAGCTTGCAAAGAAAACTTGTCATAAGCCGTAACAAAGACAACCGCTGAATTAATTTTTAGATCCTGAATATCTCTTAGAAACGAAAAACCATCTTTCGTAGGCATCTTAATATCAAGAAATAATAAATCGGGTTCTGCAAGATCTATTTTCTGAAAGGCTTCTGTTGCTGAATAAGCAAGGTCAATCCTTGAAAATTGCAACGTATCTTCCAATAACTTCTGAAGCAGGGCAACTGCTTTCACCTCATCGTCAACAATCAGGGCGGTAAGTTTCTTTTGCATGGATTCACACAATTTGGTGAACTAAGCTACAAAAAAGCAAGCACCCAAATAAGTTATTAAAAGGTAAATGAGCTGAAGTTTTGAACACTGACAGAATAACTGAAGAAGAAAACTTCAGAAAATTTGAAGCTATGCCTACTTAGTAAGTACTATGGGTTACTCCAACACCGGGAAATTATCGGCTGGCCGTTCGCACAGGTTAGACTCCATAATGATGCGTGCGCAGGTATTCCAGCGTAGAGCTGGGTCGTTGTTATCATCAGCGTTTATGGCATCAGCTTTTTCGTAAAACTCCATCGCCTCGCGATACCATTCATAAGCATCAAAATTTGACCCGGGAGTACCCGATTTTAGCGCGGTAGCACCCTGACGTTCGTGTACAATGCCTGAATAATAAATCCGTGAATATTCATCTTTCAAACCCTTGGCTATTACAAGCGCCTGATTGGTTGTCTTAGCAGAGGGTTCGCCAAATTGATCTGTTAGTGAGAGCAGTAAAATAACAGAAGCCCGGTGGTTATCCGGATTGATTATCAATACATCCAAGCAGATGCTTTCTGCCAGGCGGGGTTGGTTGAGCAATCGATAATGCTCAGCTTTTCCCAAAGAGGCTTCAATGCCGTCTTTGGATAGTGGCTTCAATTCAAATTGTTGTGTTTCGGAAGTTGTAGAGGTTGTCATAGCGCTGTATCCTTATTTTGACTAAATCTATTTTCTCTTAACATCAGTTATTTAAATATACGAAAAAGCGCCATGAGCGGATCATAAAATTTATCCGCCACCCGTTCTTTTAATGGAATAATAGCATTGTCGGTAATGGTAATGTTTTCTGGGCACACTGTTGTGCAACATTTTGTGATGTTGCAAAGGCCGATCCCACCATCGGTTTTTAAATCTTCTCTGCGATCTTCCACATCCAAAGGATGCATTTCCAACGCTGCCGCGTATACAAGATGTCGTGGGCCGATAAATTTTTCGTGTAGGTTATGCTCTCGCAGCACATGACAAACATCCATGCAAAGAAAGCACTCAATACACTTCCGGAATTCCTGCACCCGATCAATATCAACCTGTTCCATGCGCCAGGTACCATCTGCAGCATCGGGTGGGCGTGGCTTAAATTTTTTTATTTTTTTCTTCGTGCGATAGTTAATTGATACGTCAGTCACCAAATCCCGTATTACCGGAAATGCTTTCATGGGTTGAATGGACACGGGCTTGTCTACAGGCATGTCGCTCATGCGAGTCATACACATGAGTTTGGGATGGCCGTTTATTTCTGCAGAACACGATCCACACTTCCCTGCTTTACAGTTCCAACGAACAGCCAGATCATTTGCATGTTCTGCCTGAATCTGGTGAACGGCATCAAGCACCACCATGCCTTCGGTGATCTCAGTTTGATACTCCTGAAATTGTCCTCCCGTAGAATTTGTGCGCCATATTTTGAAAGTTACATTTGGCATCAAGCAGATGTTAGTAGTAAGACATAAGACATTAGTAATAAGATATTAGCCAAACGCATTGGTGTAATATTAATTTAACCTCGCTCATTTCATTTCGTTTACAATTGCCTGCAGGTCTTCACGCATAGGCGCTTTTGGAATTTTCTTTACTTCCATATTTCCAGCGGCATCTTTCTTAATGGAGATATTAACTTTTCCATATTCCTCACTCTTCTCAGGATAGTCTTCTCTAAAATGCCCGCCCCTGCTTTCCTTGCGTTCCTTTGCGGCACGCGCGATTGCTTCGGCTACCGTTACCATGTGTGTTAGCTCTAATGCGGTGTGCCATCCGGGATTAAAACCGCGATTGCCCCCACATCCTGTTTTTTTAACCTGCTCACTGAAGACTTTTATTTTATCGATGGCTTCTCCCAATTCATTTTCAAGACGGACGATACCTACCAGGTCTTGCATCTTTTCCTGCAAACTGGCTTGTATCTGAAATGGATTTTCTCCCACTGTATTTTCTTCACGCTCAAACGGTGCCAGCGCCCACTTAGCCAGTTCTTCAATTTGCGCTTCACTTACTTTTACAGCTTGCGTTGCCCTGGCATACTTTGCTGCATGCTCTCCAGCCAGTTTGCCAAATACCAGCAAATCTGAAAGTGAATTGCCACCCAATCGATTTGCACCATGAAGTCCTGCAGCACATTCTCCTGCTGCAAAAAGACCGGGTATGCTTGTCATCTGAGAGTCAGCATCAA
>JAENVX010000291.1 GCA_016650355.1 Bacteroidia bacterium
GATTGAGTTATCCACAGATATTCCAAACGTAATGCTAAAGATCAGCGCAGTACTTGCTTTTAATGGAATGTTAAAATAGCCCATCAGGCCAGCCGTAATCATTAAAGCGATGAGGTTGGGGATAAGAGAAATGATAATCATCCTGGCATTTGCAAAAAGCAAAGCCATGGAAAGCGTTATGAGAATACAAGCAAGCACTAAGCTTTCGGTGAGATTCTCAATAAGAAAATTATTTCCTTTTATAAATATCTTTGATGATCCGGTAACGGTAACAGTTACTGTTTCATTTTTTCCTTTCAGTATTTCCTTAAGATCTGCTACTAAACTCTCAGCCTTTGGCTCTATCACTTCACGAACAAGTGAATCCATTTTGATAGAACCAATGTCCGCCATTTGTAGAGAGATACGCATTTTGCTGTAGGATGAGTCAACAAAGGCCTTGAACAACCCGCTGTTATCTGTCTGGCCTTTTAGATAATCCAATACATATTTCGCTTCGATCTCTGAGGTTGGCAATCCATACCAATCAGGATTATTATTATAATATCCCTGGCGGGAAGCCTTTATAAAACTAAGAATAGAAACAGGTCGCGATGTAACCGTAATTGAATCCAGCGAAGTCTCGAACTTGTCAATCGCCCGTGCCACTTTTAAATTCTGCAAAGGCCGTCTTCGTTTGGTTTGAATATCTACTTCAATTTCGAGTGGCATTATACCTGTAAAATTCTCCTCCACAAATCTCAGATCTTTCTTTACCTGACTTGCTTCCGGAATATCATCCACCATGAAAGAGACGGTGTACAATTTTGACATGCCAATAATGGCAACAATGGTAATCGCAATTGTTGTCAGGTAAATAATGGGGCGATGCCGATGCACCATCAAATCCACCAGCTTAACAAATCCTCCCAGAATTTTAAAATTGAGATGACGCAGATGTTTCGGTGATGGTTCCGGCATCCAGGACAAAATGCTTGGAATCATTACAAGACTGACAACAAACAAACCTATGATATTGATACCTGCTACAATACCAAATTCGCGTAGGATTGTAATGTCGGTGTAGAGTAAGGTTAAAAAGCCAATGGCCACCGTAAGGTTGGTGAGGAATGTAGCCAAACCCATTTTCTGTACCACTGCCTCTATGGCAGCTTCTTTGTTTCTATTCTTCACAAACTCCATGTGATACTTGTTGAGCAAGTAGATGGAGTTTGTAATTCCAATAGTTACTATTACAGGCGGAATCAATCCACTTAATAAGCTAATCTTAAACCCAAGAAGTGCAATGGTACCAATCGTCCAGACTACAACAACACCAATCATGATCAAAGAAAAAATCACCGCTCTTACCGACCGGAAAAATATGAGCATGATAAGCCCCGTTACAATGGCTGACAGGTATAAAAAGAATGATAACTCCTTGCGCACCTGGTACGCCATTACAGAGCGCACAAAAGGCAACCCTGCATAGTGTAGCTGTATGCCGGTTTGCTCTGTAAAATTTGTTCCATAACGTACGAGTGCATGGGTGATGTCAATTCGTTTTGCCGAATTAGCATACTCTTTTTGCATTGGGGCAAGAATCAGCGTGGCTCCGTTCTCTACATTTAGAAGCTGACCCATATAAAACTTTTGACCAAGCGCAACGCCAAGTAAACTATCCAGCTGTTGCTGCGAACTTAGGTTCTCGGGGAAAAGATTGCTGAGGTAGAATTTTCCTAAGGCCGTATCTTTTTGAATAATTTTTAAGAGCGGTAGCGAAAGAATTTCTCCAACACCTTCAATTTCCTTTAGCTCATTACTAAAAGTTCTAAATTTCTGAAAATTTTCAAGCTCGAATAAGGCACTATCCTTTACCCCAACAGCCATCATATTACCATCTTCGCCAAATTGCTCTTTAAAGCGGTTGAAAAAAACCATCTCGGGATCATCAAGAGGAACGGTACGGGTAAACTCATAGCTCATCTCCACTTTCGTAGCAAAATAGCCCATCACCAAAGTGATTAGGCCAATTACCACAATTAAGGGTAGTTTGAACTTAATGATATACTGAGCAACCTTTGACCACATAGTCTTACAAAAAAATCAGAACGGCAAAGCTAAGGATTTTTGTGGCTTTTGGTGGGCAAATTACATAGTAAAACAGTCTTTCAGGCTGATTTGGGAAGCTTCTATCCTACTCTCTTGCACTAAGAACAGATGCTTTCTGAGTCAAATCTCCGGTTGCCTGAAGAATAGTCTATAGAGGTTGCTATCTCAAGAGCCTGGTTATTTACAGTCTGTTTTTCAGATAACTGAAATCCCTTTGATCTTTCGATACAAGGAAATCGCGTGACGGTCGGTTAAGCCGGAGATAAAATCAACGATGCTGCGCAACATGAAATACACATTTTCCGGTTGTGCTTTAATATCAAGTTGCACTTCGTGTGGCAGAAGTAATTGCAGGTTTTCATACTTTCTTGACTTTGTATCCTGCATAAGGTAAAGACCTGCTTTTGTAAACTCATCTAATAACCCAGGCAGCACTTCATGCCCTGCGGCTTCAACTTCCACCACTTGCCGTGCTTGATAAATCTTTAACTTGGAAACCTTAATTATATCCGTTAACGCGTTTTTGGAAGGGCAGTGATCCGCCAATGCCAAATCAAATCTTCCGGCAAGAATATCATCTTCCTTAGCTAAAAAAAGAGTTGAGCACTCATCCATAAGATCCCCGATCGCCAAGGCTCTCAAGTATCCAATCTTCTCCTGTTGACTCACTAGCTGATCCAGTTTACCAAGTTTGGATTTATTTTTTGTGATGACACCTTCAAATAAACCTTTCGCCTCCTCATAGCTCACCAATCCTAAACTGCACCCATCCTCGAGATCAATAATGCTATAACAAATGTCATCAGCTGCCTCCACTAAAAACGCCAGTGGATGGCGAAGCGAAACGCGTTCTGTCTTTTCGTTCAACCCCAATTGCATGGCAACTTCTTCAAATAATTCCTTCTCTGTCTGGAAGAACCCAAACTTCTTCTGGCTCCGTTTTGATTTATCGCGTTGTGGAAATAAGGACGGACATGGGTACTTCGTAAAAGCACCGAGCGTAGCAAACGTCAATTTCAAACCATATTGATTTTTGGTGAGAAGACGAAAGCCTTGTGCATTCCCTTCAAATTTGATGAGATCATTCCATTCGACTTCACTTACTTTTTCTTTGAATGACAACCCTTGGTGATGATGGGCAAAAAAATCAGAGATAGCGTCTTCACCAGCATGACCAAATGGAGGGTTTCCAATATCGTGCGCCAGAGAGGCGGCCGCGACTATCGCTCCAAAATCAAAAAGTGAAAATTTCTTATCAAGTTCTGGATGCTTTCGCAAAACTATTTCACCAACTCGTTTACCAAGGGAACGGCCTACACTGGAAACCTCGAGGCTATGCGTAAGGCGTGTGTGAACAAAATCAAGTTCCGGCAAAGGATGGACTTGCGTCTTATCCTGCAGCTTACGAAACGGGTGCGAGAATATGATTCGATCATAATCCTGCTCGAACGCACTACGTGATTGCTCGTGTGTAGATTGCTTTTGTCCGGTACGTTGTGAAGAAAGAAGCTGAAGCCAATTCATGAATACGTTTAGAAATTCTGGATTAGAAATATATTGATCAAGTTAAAAATACGGATAATCAACCTATCACTCTTTTAATACCAGATCAATGCACATAACAGCCGCCAGGATTAACTCTCTTAAGGGATGATCGGATGGAACTTCGGAACTGATTTGTAAAATGTAATTATCTGCAGTCGTAAATAACTCCTTTCCAAGACCGCTCCATTTTTTAGTTACTGAGGCAAATTCTTTCCCATCATGAGCAACAAACTTAAAATCCCAGCTTGTCCACTTTCCTCTAAGCATACACAGTGAACGGCCATTTGAATCCAGCACTTCAAATTTTCCACCAATGGAGAAAAAGTGCTGCTTAAACTTACCAATCAATTTATCCTTGTCATTCAAAACCTCTACTTCAGAAAGAATGAATGACACTCCCCTGCGAACTGTAAGAAGTCTTTCGCCTGTTGGGGTCTTAATCTCCATGTTAAATGGTGTCATCCGCTTAAAATCGGTAAAGCGGAACATCCTTGTAAAGAATCCCAGATTTTCTTCACGACATTCCAGCACAATTTGTTTTGTATCCGGATCGTAAACATCAAAACTATTTGATGCTTTGAAAATTCTCACGTGTTCCTTTACGAAAAAGAGATTCTTATTAAGGGCACTATTCATAACTATTTTTCTTTGGTGATTTGGAGAGGATCTTGTTTTAATATTTCAGTAAGTACATTATATAGATGAGGTAGCTGTTTGAAAAAATTCTCAGGCCGCTCAAAAAAATTCTCGACTGCTACCGCAAAAAATTCCTCCATGCTCTCAAAGGCATAACGCCTAAAAAAATGTTGCTCGTCAGCCTGCAACACTTTCATTTCTGCCTTTGCCAGTTTTTCGAACTCCCCGATCCAATCCTCATCTAAAACTGTGTATTGATGTTGCACCAACTTATGCTCAAGCCATAAAGCGTGGGCGAATTCATGTAGCATCAAGTTGAGCCCATCATCCGGGCGATCCAAACCCTCCATCACACCGCGCCAACTAAATACGATAAGACGAAAGGCTGGATTAACCTCTCCTTTGTGACGCTTGTGTGTATATTTTGAATTGTAGTAATCCGGGTACACAATGATCTTTTCGAAATAGGTTAGGCTTTTTTTTGATAACGAGAAAACCAGTTGACTTGCCCCGCAACAAATGAGCGCTTTTACGGCTCGTGTTAACTTCATGTTATTTCGAGGAATAAACTCGAAATAATTGTAGTGATCCCGAACCAGCCGAAGAAACTTTAATTTTTTAGACCAAGGTAAACTTGTATAGTAACTGTATTTGTGATTTAGAAAGCGGTGAAAGACCGGCCCATGAAAAAGCCTAAACCAAATCTCCTCGTATAAATCGTAAATGGGTCGGAACAGAGCTGCAAGTAATCCCAATCGTCATGCAAATTTATAAGTAATCTATTAAATAGTACGAAGCAAGTTTTTAATCGAGCACTCCTTTTCCAATACTCCTTTAATTTCACTGATCAGTATACGGTCCTGCTTCATGGTGTCGCGATAGCGAATAGTAACCGTGTTATCCTGCAACGTTTGGTGGTCGATGGTAACACAAAACGGTGTGCCAATGGCATCTTGTCTGCGATACCGTTTTCCTATGGCATCCTTCTCCTCGTAGAAGCATCTAAAATCAAATTTGATATCGTTCATTATTTCCGTTGCCTTCTCAGGAAGTCCGTCCTTTTTCATTAACGGAAGAATCGCTACTTTATGCGGTGCCAGGGCAGGTGGAATTCTTAATATAACTCGTTCACTTCCATCCTCCAGCTTTTCTTCCACGTAAGAAGTTGCCAATACGGACAAGAACATGCGATCCAAGCCAACAGAAGTTTCTACCACGTAGGGTATGTAATTCTGATTGTCCTCAGGATCGAAGTATTGCAATTTTTTACCCGAAAACTTCTCGTGATTTTTCAAATCAAAGTCCGTGCGCGAATGAATGCCTTCCAATTCTTTGAAGCCCATGGGAAAGTTGAATTGAATATCACACGCTGCATTTGCGTAATGTGCTAAATTCAAATGATCGTGGAATCGATAATTTTCTTTTCCGAGACCGAGCGCCAGGTGCCACTTCATTCTTTTTTCTTTCCAGAACTCATACCACTTCATCTCTTCGCCCGGCTTAATAAAAAACTGCATCTCCATTTGCTCAAACTCCCGCATACGGAAGATAAACTGGCGCGCCACAATTTCATTTCTGAAGGCCTTGCCTATCTGCGCTATCCCAAATGGAATTTTCATACGGCCAGTCTTTTGTACATTCAAAAAATTGACAAAAATCCCTTGCGCTGTTTCCGGGCGCAAATAGATTTTATTCGTGTCCTCTGCCAGCGATCCCATCTCTGTTGAAAACATCAGATTGAATTGACGCACATCCGTCCAGTTGCGCGTACCTGAAATCGGATCGGCAATTTCTAAATCCTCAATTAATTGTTTCATGGCCATCATATTGCCACTTCCCAACGCTTCTTTCATGCGGCTATTTGCTTCATCTATTTTAGTTTGATATTCAACTACACGAGGATTTGTTTTCAAAAACATCTCTTTGTCAAAAGAATCACCAAAACGTTTGGCAGCTTTCTCCGCCTCCTTCTCTATCTTCTCTTCAATTTTGGCAATGGCATCCTCAACCAAAACATCGGCACGGTATCTTTTCTTTGAGTCTTTGTTGTCTAACATGGGGTCGCTAAAGGCATCCACATGGCCCGAAGCTTTCCAGGTTGTTGGATGCATAAAAATGGCTGCATCAATACCTACGATATTATCATGCAGCTGCGTCATGAACTTCCACCAGTATTCTTTAATGTTATTTTTTAGTTCAGCTCCGTTCTGGC
>JAENVX010000292.1 GCA_016650355.1 Bacteroidia bacterium
CCATCACCTGGCTAGCAGCGAAAGCCATTTGAACAAACCCCATTACACGGCCACGAACTTCCAGCTTAAACAAATCAGTGATAATAGCAAAACTGACTGACCCTACAACGCCACCAAATATCCCCGTAATAATCCTGGCCACAAGCAAGAAATTATAATCAGGAGCGATACCACATAAGAAGGTGCCCAGAATAAAACCCACATAGAAGAACAGAAGTATTTTTTTTCGGTCAAACCTATCTGCAAACCCTGCGGCCAACAATCCCGAAGCTCCTGCGCTGAACGCGTAGGAGGAAACCACCCAACCAAATTGCACGGTCGTAATGCTCAACTCAATCAATAGCAGTGCGCCCAGCGGTGACAACACCATGAAATCCAGTACAATTGTAAATTGAAGAATTGCGAGAATAGCTATTACAAATACCTGATATCTGGTGAAAATCTTTTCTGTCATACTCTGTGGTTTGGTTTTTGCGGGCGCAAATATAACAGAGTGTTCGCTTTACTTTTATCTTGATAAGCTCAAACATATGCTTGCTCTCAAATACATGCTTGCATTTGGGTTGAACAAAAACAGCAAATGTCGAAGATTACCGGAGAAGCTGAATATTTATTTCTTTGGCTGTTTGATCCGCCTGCTTTTGCGGTCTTGCTTCTGGGAAAGTTTGATCTTTTTCTTAAGTGATACGTTCTTTTTTCCGTGTTTGCTTTTGCGATCCGTCTCATGGACCATGCGTTGCTCTGAAGTCATCGTGGCGCTTTGCTCCTTCGTAAGCTTTTTACTGCTTTGCGCTATTGCCATTGAACAGCATAAAAATAAGCCAATTGAGAATAATCCAAATTTTAACATAGACAAAAGTAAGGACCAAAAGATGGTTGCGAAAGGTTTTACCGATAAATGATCTTCTACATCGCTAAATCGCCTTTACTCGATGCTATTCAGCCCAAATTAGTAGATGATTGACGGGTAGTTTAAGAAATCCCTAGGATGGATTTGATAACCTCCTCTGAGACACGCGCGCCTGATGAAAGTGCACCGCTTACAGTACCCGCATCACCACCAACATCCGTGGCCTCACCTGCAAAAAAAAGTTTGTTGCTCACTGGTTTGCCAAGTGCTATTCGATCATTCGTTGTGGCGCTGGCAAGTGGATACGAATATCCGCCTTTAAAATGCTCATCTTTGCTCCAGTCCTTTAAAATATAAATGATCTTATCAAAGTTAGGGTCAGTTGTATCAAGATTCCTTCTGACAAAAAGAGTAGCCTGTCCTGCATATAACGCGTCTAGCTCAGCAAGAATTTCAGCAATCATTAAATCAGGTCCTTTTGCTGAAAGCTCTGCTGCCTTTGCTCCATTTATTGTGATGGATATCGTACGGTAAAATTCGCTACGCCCAATGCCTGTACTAAAATAGTGTGGTGCCGTGGTGCCTCCCCAAATAAATCCAGAATCCTCGCCCCAAAAATTCTTTTTGAAATCGAGTACCAGGCGCACTGTAGCATCCATACCCATCCGTGAAAGCGCTGATGTCATTTCACCGGGTAATGCAGGGCTAAATGAAATGCCACCGCCCTTCAGTATAGAAATCGGGACAGTGCTAATTACCTTATCGGCCTCTACTTGTGAACCATCTTTTAGCGTGATAACAATTGGGTCGCTGCCATAATTAATTGATTTTACTTGCTTGCCTGTTTCCACAAGCGATTGTATTTCACTAAAGCGAGATAGTAAAATGTCTTGCATTGGGTTGGCTTTCATAGAGAAAACCTTGCCGTCATGTGTGCGTGCCTTCAAATCCTGCGACAACAAAGAGATACCCAACGTATCGTTTGAAGTACCATAGTAATTTCCAATCTGAGAATTCAGAATTGCGTCAGTCCTTCTGCTCAGTCCAGATATTGCTTGCTTCATACTTACAGCAGCGCTAGAATAATTTGGCAATTCATTTACAAAAGTCTGCGACTGCAAAAAATCTGAATCACCTTGTAATTCTACAGCTGTCTTCACCGATTGATCCAAAATAAATCTGTTTGTCGCCACTGTTTCGAGAGAAACGGTTGATAAATTCAAATTGCTAATAATTTTTCCCCAACTGGAATCTGGTCCAAAAACTATTTCAGCGCCTAGCTCTACTGGAAAATCAGCAATCGTCCTGTTCTTCATATCGAACAGTAATGAGTCGGAAATTTCGTTGGAATTCCTAAATGATTGAATTCTTCCGCCCAGTTGATTACTTGCTTCTAGCACAGAAACTTTTATACCCTTTGTATGTAGAATATCTGCTGCAAATAATCCCGCAGCTCCTGCGCCAATGATTACTACATTTCCATCAAATGGAACTTCTGGTCCAGGATCATCTTTTTTGCACGCAGTAAGTAGTTGAGGCATCATCAATCCAGCTGAAAGACCCAAACTAATTTGCTGTAATGCTTTTCTGCGTTTCACACAATCCTATTTAATACGAACCATAAATATATGGCAGATTTATTGAAAAATTTGATCAGGTTTCTTTACTCAACCTCGAGAAAACCCGACCTTTGACCCACGCTTAAAAAAGTTGAAATTATGCAAGCTATAGAACCCGTTTATGCGAATGTCAAAAAAGTAGTAGTTATTGGTCCGGAGTGTACAGGCAAGACAGACCTTTCAAAATTTTTAGCAACTCATTTTAAGACGGTGTGGGTAGAAGAATATGCACGCGCTTATATCAATCAATTGATACAACCCTATGGGCAATCTGACCTGATAAAAATTGCTCACGGACAAGCGCGTATGGAGGACGAGTGGATTCGGGAAGCCAACGAGGTATTGATTTGCGATACAAACGCATTGGTAGTAAAAATCTGGAGTGAGCATAAATTTGGTGAATGCGACAAAGAAATTCTCGCTTTAACCGAACGTCCCTATGATCTATATTTATTAACCTACATTGATATTCCATGGGAAGAAGACCCTCAGCGTGAGCATCCTGATAAGCGCGAGCACTTTTGGGCTACCTATAAAAATGAAATTGAAAAATCGGAGGTGCCTTTCGTAGAAATAAAAGGCTCGAAAGAAGAAAGAAGAAAAATAGCCATCGAGGCAGTACAAAAGTTATTGGTTTAATTTGAATGAGCAGCCCCTACGCAGTTCTTCAAATTCGGGATTTTCGTTTTTTTATTTTTGCACGGCTCTTCGTCACACTTGGCATTCAAGTACAGGCTGTAGCTGTAGGATTACAAGTGTATGCGATTACAAAAGATCCTTTGTCTCTTGGATTAATAGGTCTCTCCGAAGCAATTCCCTCTATCGCGGTTTCACTTTATGCTGGGCATATTGCCGACATAGTTCAGCGAAAAAAAATTATTCTGGTATGCGTAACCATGCTTAGCTGCTGCGCCTTCGCTTTGATCTACTTTACAACAGGAGTAAGCTCTTTCATTCTTTCCTACGGGGCAGTACCCATCTATTCTGTAATTTTTGTAACTGGTATCGCACGTGGCTTTCTGTCGCCCGCAAATTTTTCGTTTATGCCACAGCTCGTGGATCGTCATCTCTATCAAAATGCCGTCACCTGGAACAGTACCACCTGGGAGGGAGCCTCTGTTGCCGGACCAATGATTGGAGGGTTAGTGTACGGGTTTTTTGGGATTACTGCCACCTACTCTGTCAACACAATTTTAATGATCACTGGTCTTATTTGCTATCTGCTTATTACTAACCGGGAGCTTCCAGCCTCCAGTGAAGAACAGGGTATCTATGAAAAAATAAAAGCAGGAGTAAATTTTGTCTTTAAAAATCAAATCGTTTTTGCTGCCATCCTGCTCGATCTGCTTGCGGTGCTCTTTGGAGGTGCTATTGCATTGCTACCCATTTTTGCAGAGGAAATTCTAAAAGTTGGTGCTGTTGGCTTTGGATTCCTTCGATCTGCGCCAGCTGTTGGAGCGCTTACAATGGCGTTCTTCATTACACACAATCCCATTAAAAAAAACATGGGTAAAATATTATTGTGGTGTGTTGCGGGCTTTGGTTTTTGTATGATAGGCTTCGGGCTTTCAAGAATCTTTTGGTTATCAATGGTCTTCCTAATA
>JAENVX010000293.1 GCA_016650355.1 Bacteroidia bacterium
TCATACATTAAGCGGAGTTTCCCATTGGTATCTTTGGCTGTGGCAGGATAAATATAAATACCTCCCTTTAAAAGGTTACGGTGAAAATCTGCAACTAGCGATCCAATATAACGAGCCGTATAAGGAATGTCCTTACAATAAGCCAGGTATGCTTGTAACGATTTGGTAAATGAATTCGATGACCCCTCATTTATAGAAAATATTTTTCCGTCTTCAGGAATTTTCATGTCTGGGTGTGAGAGGAAATACTCACCAAGTGTTGATTCATAAGTAAAGCCATTCACACCGTGACCAGTTGTGTAGACTAACATAGTTGAAGAGCCGTACAAAATATAACCAGCAGCCATTTGTTCTGATCCCCGTTGTAAAATATCTTCCTGCTGTATTGGCTGGCCAACAGGGCTGCGTCTTCGGTAAATTGAAAAAATCGTTCCTATTGAAACATTAACGTCAATATTAGAAGAACCATCCAACGGATCTATCGCAATTACATATTTACCATCGTTGCTTAAGTCAACATACGATTCAGTTTCCTCAGAAATAAGCGCACAAGCTTCACCCCCTTTCGTAAGCGCGCGGGTAAACCAGATATTGGCTAGTACATCTAGCTTTTGCTGCTCCTCTCCACCGGTGTTTTGAGATCCCATTGGTCCCATTATATCGATTAACCCAGCTTTGTTTATTTCACGGTTCACTACTTTTGAAGCTAGCGCGATATCACGGAGCAACTGCGAGAGTTCACCGCTTGCATATTGAAATTGATCCTGATTGTTCTTGATAAAACGATCAAGAGCAATGCCGATTGACTTAGCAATACGCGAAGCTTCTATCATAATAATCGAGTAATTGGATTTTGGGCTAAATTCGACCGAATTATTAAAATTACAGCCGCAAATATACGTTGCAAACGTTTGAAATCAATAAAGGCACTAAATGAGGGTATTTAAATTTGGAGGTGCATCGGTGAAAAATGCCGCTGCATTGCGCAATGTTGCGTCTATTTTGAGCAGTCAGAAAGATCCGCTATTGGTGGTGGTTTCGGCTATGGGTAAAACCACCAATACACTTGAGCTTATTGCTTCGGCATCAGAAAAACAAACCCTCTCCAGAGAAATCAACATTTTAAGATCTTATCATCATGAAATAATTGATTTGTTATTTGACAAAGCAGATGGCGTCCAGCCCACATTAGAAAAGCTCTTCAATCAGATTCAAGTTGAAGCAAATAAAAAAGGAGACTATGATCAAAAGTACGATCAGGTGGTTTCATTGGGTGAAGTAATTTCCAGCGTTATTCTCAGCAACTTTCTAACACAAGAGGGAATAGAAAACGAATGGATTGATGCTCGCCATTATATTTTCACGGATAATACTTTTCGTGAAGGGAAAGTTGATTGGGATAAGACGCAAAGACAAATTCAGCAGCTGCTTCCAATTCTGAATAATAAAATTATCATTACTCAGGGATTCATAGGAGCAACTGAAAATAACCTAACCACCACCCTGGGTCGAGAAGGATCAGACTTCACCGCAGCAATCTTTGGGGCATGTCTGGATGCAGAGTCGGTTACTATATGGAAAGATGTTCCGGGTGTTATGAATGCCGACCCAAAGCGTTTATCCGCTGCTATCGTTTTCGAGGAATTACCCTTTCAAGAAGCAGCTGAGATGACATACTATGGCGCCTCCGTCATTCACCCTAAAACGATTAAGCCGCTTGCCAATAGAGACATTCCATTATTTGTCAAAAGTTTTGCTGACCCATCTGCTGATGGCACAAAGATTCACGACTGCAAAATCGATCACCTACCACCGCTCATTGTTTTTAAAGAAAACCAATGCCTTATTTCTTGCAAAGTCACAGACTACACGTTTATTGATGAGCACCATCTAGGAATAATCTTTCACGCCCTAAGTGAAAAAAATATTAAAGTAAATGTAATGCAGACGTCTGCAATCTCGTTTTCATTCTGTGTTGACTTTAGGGAAGATAAAATTACTAGCCTTGTAAAAATGTTAGGTGAAAAGTTTGAAGTGTTCTACAATACTGGCCTAACTTTGATCACAGTCAAAAATTACGACCAAAAGACTTTTGATGAATATCGGCTAAGGCACGAAGTAGTCCTTGAACAATCTTCGCGCTCCACACTTCAGGTGTTGATTAAACGCTGAACGCCTACCATGTTCATACTATTTTGTCAGGGATTCTACAAATGATTGGACAGACCTGTCAAGGATATCAAATACTTCCTGAAAATCTTTCTCATCACCATAATAAGGATCGGGTACGTCCTTGTCTTTGCCAACTGAATCAAATGCCCGCATCAGAAATATTTTATGATTGTTTTCTTTCGCACCGTCAAATCGAAAGATATTGCTGAGGTTGTTTCGATCCATCGCCATGATAAAATCGTAGGAATGCAAGTCATTTTCTGATAGTTGACTTACAATGTGATCTAGCTGAATCCCATTTCTCTGAGCGTTTCGAATTGTCCTTGGGTCAGGTGAATCACCAATATGATAATTGGCTGTACCGCATGATTGAGCAATGAAATCTGAGGCTAGCCCTGATTTTCTAATCTTATCTATGAAAATAGCCTCCGCCAATGGCGAGCGGCAAATATTACCTAGGCATACAAAAAGTATTTTTACTGGCATTTTTGAAAAGTTTTTGCAAAATAACATTGCTTCGGTTACCATTACTCCTGCAACACCATATAGTTATGCATAGTACAGTTTATACACCTTTTGGTTTGAAAAGCCCTTACCGACCGCCTCGGAAGGGCTTTTCTGTTTAGAAAACCTTCCAAAGAATCTTTAGATTTGAGGAAATACTAACTCATGGAATTGATAAAGGTTATTGAACAACACGCTCCATTTGTAGCCCTCATTCAACTCAACAGACCCAAAGAACTCAATGCCATCAACAGGCAATTAATGGAAGAACTGCGGGATACGTTATTACATCTTGATAAAAATGATAATGTAAGGGTGATCATTCTTACAGGAAATGATCAAGCTTTTGCTGCTGGTGCGGATATCAAACAAATGGCAGATAAATCGGCCATTGATATGGTTATGGTTGATCAATTTAGTACCTGGGATCAAATACGCAAAACAAAAAAGCCGATCATTGCGGCTGTATCAGGTTTTGCATTGGGAGGTGGATGTGAACTGGCTATGACGTGTGATATGATTATTGCATCGGAAACCGCAAAATTTGGTCAACCTGAAATTAAGCTAGGAACGATACCCGGAGCGGGAGGAACGCAACGACTGACAAAGGCAATTGGTAAAGTTAAGGCGATGGAATTAATTCTTACGGGAAGATTTATCTCTGCAGAAGAAGCTCTGTCCGATGGATTAGTTAATAAAGTTGTTCCCATTGAAATGTATTTATTTGAAGCAACACAACTGGCGAAAGAAATAGCTCAAATGTCTCCCGTTGCCGTACAGTTAGCGAAAGAAGCTGTAAACCGATCGTTTGAAACCGTTCTGGATGAAGGATTGGCTTTTGAACGTAAAAACTTCTACCTCACGTTTGCATCGGAAGATCAGAAAGAAGGAATGAAAGCATTCATTGAAAAGAGGAAGCCTGAGTATAAAGGGAAATAAATTTCAAATTAATTTCTAAAAAAAAGCGCTGAAAACAGCGCTTTTTTTAATATCAATTACGCTGACAATTAGCGCACACTTATCCCAAATCCTACGGTAAGAGTCTTATACTTCTGAAGGGTATAATCTGCATGGAATGTGAACACAGCTAACTTCAATCTCATACCTGCGCTGGCACGTGGTCCTGAAGAACTTACATCAAAATTAACCGGGTCTTTAACAACTGTTGGAGGTGCTGGTGCTGGATTGTCAAACGAGTACGTTCCCTTTAGTGCCAGGTTGGTCTTCGCAATGTTATAGCCCAAACCTCCGTAAACAGTAAGAACGGCAATTTTCTTAGATATCAATGCCTGAATCGTTGTTGCTGATGCCTCAAAGATAGCTCGTTGGTCCGGCTTTGATTGATCGAGTTCCACATCTAATTTCATTTTTGTAAATCCTACAAAACCAGAGAGGTCAAACGGAAGGTTCTTGATTCCTGGGATATATTGCTTTACATCGTGCATCACTCCAATTCCAAACATGTTAAGTTTACCAGCATCGCCCAATTTTAAACTTGGCAAATACCTCACTTTTAGATCGAACCCCTTCGGCAGCCCAATGCCAAGTTGCGCCATAGGAACAGGCAAAGCGTTAATTCCATAACTTCCTTTAGGGTCAATGCCTCCAGGCCCACTGAAAGTACTTCCTGAAGAATTATTTCGATAAGTCGGAGTAGGTGTTTCCAACCCAAAAACTGTTGGAACGTTGCCATTTGCAGGAGAAACCAACGAAATGTTTTTCAGCTTAGTATTATCAACATGATATAGTAAATCGGCACTCGGTATGTAAACGGCACTAACATTAAGCGTTAAATCCACCCCACCAACTTTATGGGGTTGGGCCGTATTGTACCATCCTTGATTCAACCCATTACCAAAGGCTTTTAAAATAGGTGATACATAGCCCTTGGCGAGGTAGTTGGCGTCTTCAACACCTCCTTTTATTAAAAGATCCAAATCGTCTTGCGCATAAATAGCCGCAAAAGAAGAAATTGAAAAAAATACTGTAAGAATCAGTCCTTTATAGTTCATGGTCATATAGTTTTATGGATAAAGTTATTAAAATTTGCGTAAAATATACCTCAAAAAAGACCAGGATTGTCTTATCTCATATTGCAAGCATTACTATTTTAACAATCGCCTTGCACTACATTCTCCATTTTGTGTTTGCAGTAACCATGATTTATCATAATAATCTAAAATATTAGACCATCGTTTAACTCATCTCCAAGAATCCATCGATTTGAGCTAATTTGCATTCATTATATCTCTCTGTTGATACCTATTTACAATCTCATCATTAGTTCTATACGTCTCCTTATCAGAGTTGCTGGGTTGTTTAACGCAAAGGCACTTTTATTAGTACAAGGCCAAAATACACTCATCCAAAAAATAAGAGAGGCCTTTACAGATAATCAATCTCCTGTAATTTGGATTCATTGCGCTTCTCTTGGTGAATTTGAACAAGGTCGACCTGTTATAGAAGCACTTAAAAAATCCTATCCATCCTATAAAATACTCCTGACGTTCTTCTCCCCCTCTGGGTATGAAGTGAGAAAAACATACAATCAGGCCGACTGGGTTTTTTATCTTCCGTGGGATACTACTAAAAACGCTAAAGAATTTATTGAAAGCGTAAAACCCGTCCTCGCAATTTTCGTGAAATATGAATTTTGGTTTCACTATTCAACCGAATTAAAAAAAAGAAACCTTCCATTGCTTTCCATCTCCACTATCTTCCGACAAGATCAGACCTTCTTTAAACCTTATGGAAATTTTTATAGAAATATACTTACAAAGTTTTCTCACTTCTTTGTTCAAAATAGCCAGTCTTTAAAATTACTTGAGTCAATTGGTATACATGACGCGACATTAGTAGGTGACACACGATTTGATCGTGTAAAATCAATTGTCGACCAAGCCGAAGAAATTGAAATTGCCAAGAGATTCAAGGAAAATCAAAAAACATTTGTTGTCGGAAGCTGTTGGCCGGAAGATATAAAGGTACTAGCACCATTTATTAATGAAAAATCTTCCCAACTAAAGTTCGTTATTGTTCCTCACGAAATATCTGAATCATTTATAAGCGCAATTGAAAAAGATATCCACGTGAGTTCAGTCCGATTCTCTCAGGTTGGGGAAAATGTCGCGGATGTTTCTGTTCTCATTATTGATAATGTAGGAATGCTTTCACGACTTTACCGTTATGGAGAATTTGCATATGTAGGTGGTGGCTTCGGCAGGGGCCTCCACAATATTTTAGAGCCGGCCTGTTATGGCATTCCAATTTTTTTTGGGAGTAAAAACTTTGAGAAATTTCAGGAAGCAATTGACTTAATTAACCGAGGTGGTGCGTTTGTGGTGAAAGACTTTCAAGATCTAAAAGTCCAATATGAATTGGTCAATATTCCTCAAACTTTTTTACTTGCCTGCGAAGTAACAAAACAATATGTTGAGGAAAATCTTGGTGCCACAAAAAAGATACTTGACTACTGTTCTAAATTTCTGGCAAAGTCATGAAGGGTCTGGTGACAAAATCTACCGGTTCCTGGTATGAAGTACTAGGTGATAATCAACTGAAATACCAGTGTCGAACACGGGGCAAACTTAGGTTAGAAGGAATTAAAGAAACTAATCCAATAGCAGTAGGTGACCGCATAGATTTTATCGAAGAAAATGGTGTTGGTTCAATAGAAAAAATTCTTCCAAGAGAAAATCAAATCTTACGCCAGTCAATTAAAAAAACCGGACATAGCCAGGTATTGGCTGCAAATGTAGATCAGGTGCTGCTGATTGCTACTCTAAAACAACCGCGAACATCACTTGGTTTTATTGACCGCTTTTTGGTTTCAGCAGAATCTTTCAGAATACCTCAAGTACTTTTTTTTAATAAAAGCGATTTGCTTACACCACAAGATATTCTTGAATTAGATTCCATAAAAAAAATATATAGTTCAATTGGCGTAGATACCTTGACCGGCTCTGCGATTCATGATGACATAACTATTATTTCAAAAGTTTTGGAAAATAAAGTGACTCTTGTTGCAGGTCACTCAGGTGTAGGCAAATCAACCTTGCTTAATCGCATCGCTCCTGAAATAAAACAAACAATTGGCGACATTTCCAGTTTTTCCGACAAGGGTACTCACACCACTACCTTTGCGGAAATGTTTCAACTTAATTCAAAGACATTTGTAATTGATACACCCGGGGTAAAAGAATGGGGGCTTGTAGATATGAGCCAGCAAGAAATTTCGGATTACTTTCCTGAAATGCGAGATGTGAGGTTAAACTGCAAATTCGGTGCTCGGTGCATTCACATCAACGAACCCAAATGTTCCGTTCTTGAAGCTTTAAATGCCGGAGCAATTTCAGCTGGCCGATACAAAAGTTATGTCAGTATGGTGATGGGTGAAGATAACCGCAAATAGATTTCACTTCCTTACCCAAAGTTTCAAAAATTGCATGGCCAGACTCACATCCATCATCCTCATAGACAAAAGGAATTCATAGCGCAAGCGCCTTTGAAGGGCTTTATCCTCTTCCAAATTTCTATTAAGTGCCTTAATCTTCTTGCAAACTGCCAAGGTAGACCACCGCTGGTGGTTGCCCCTCGTGAATTGCCTCTGCGACATCGAGCTATTCACCAATCGCTTTTTTTCTAAAACTTGTGGAACATAACAGTATTTGAATTTTCTTGATGAACGAATCCAAAAATCAAAATCTTCGAATGCTAGACTTTCATCATATCCGTTCATATGTTCCATTACTTCCATTCTAAACATCATCGTTGGAGAACAGATAAAAAATCGGTCAATTAACTCTCTATATATATCTCCTTGTGGTATGGTGTGATGTGGATATTTATCCGAGTGCAAATACAAACGTCCACCCTTCTCAGAAACAATCTCAGCATCAGAAAATTGGACGCCATATTCTATGCCGGCCTTTTGAAGAGTCCCTACTCCTGTCGCTATCCTTTCAGGCAAAAGTATGTCGTCAGCTGCCAGATCAATAATAAATTCACCTTGCGCAACCGTCAGTGCGAGATTAAATGACTTACAATTTCCTATGTTTTTATCATTGACAATAAAGACAATCTCAGGCCGATCTCTTATTAATTCCTTTATCAAAGCAACGCTTTGATCCTGACTGCAATCGTCCACGATAATGAGTTGAACGCGTGAATAGCTTTGGCGGTAAACCGATTCAACAGCTTCTCGAACAAACCGTTCATGATTGTGGCACAAACAAATAACAGTTACCAACGGCTGGCTCATGAAAGGGTCTTTTCAAAAATGTATTTGCTTGAAGGATGGCCTCCAATGCTTTTTTTAAACTGCAGCAAAGGTCTGTTAACCCCACCATTAACCATGGATGTACCTAAATCTATATGTGTAAAGTTACGCTGCTGGGCATATTGATATATCCCAGAAATCAATAATACAACAGGGCTAATTTTATCAAATCTTTTATCGTGGGAATAATAAAATGTATAGAGGATTTTCTCACTGACCTTTATAACAATAGCCGCGGCTGCAACTTGGTTGCCATCCGCTACCTGGAACAGAATAAATTTCCTTGGGAATAGATCAGCTACCTTTTGGAGTTGAAAGAGCGGCATGGAAAGGGTTTGACTTTTCTTCTTTCTGCAGGAGCGGATGAAGCTATATATTTTGCTTAGTTCAGTCAGTTTGACCTGACTAAAAGCAAATCGTTTTTCGCTCTTTCGTAATTTTTGCCTTTGTGAAACCCTGATCCTCTTTTCAAATAATTTTTGATCAACCGGAATTATGCTTGATATTTCTTCTATCAAGTTGAAATTGAGTTTTGATAGGGCTTTTTGAAGCATGCTGGTGATAAAAGAATCATAATCCTTCGGATAGGATTTAATCCGCCAGTGGGTAATTCCCAATACTTTAACCTCTTCCTCTATCTTAATGAATAACTCCTCTATTTTTTCTTGTCCAATGTGCTCATAGACCTCCAGTGACCCAAACGGTGCCTGAAGCGGGCTAACTAATTCCTTGCCCTTGATATTAAAACATATCTGTGCTACAACTTTCCCTGACTTCCCATTTTGCAAACCATATACCCTCCATCCCTTCTTTGATTGAAGAAATAGATGTTCTGCCCTATTAAATAAAAATGTCGAAGCTTTGGGACGATGCTCCTCAAGATCGTAACAGAAAAACGCTAATGTGTCCAAGCTCGCAAAGGCAAAACGTTCTTAAAAATAAAAATCTTCAGAACTGAACTTAATCCTCCACAATTTATAAAACAACTATATCCCTAAAGAAAGTTTGCGACATTAAGAGTAAATTGTAGGCCAATTATAAGTGACTCCTAAATGGCAATTAAATTTTTTCTGTTTCTTTTTTTCATTGGGGCTATGAGTTCCTGCGCACCACCAAAAAAAGAAATAGCTAACGAAAATAATCCTTCTTTCAATCAGCCAGGTGGAAAGGCAGGCCTGCCTACCGGACAGGCAGGCATGGTATGGATACCAGGAGGGGAGTTTATGATGGGCGACAACGAAGAGCAACCTGCGAATAATGCGCAGCAGCTTCATGCTGTAAAAGTTGATGGATTTTGGATGGACGAAACAGAAGTAACAAACGCACAATTCAAACTATTTGTAAAAGAAACATCCTACAAAACGGTTGCTGAAAGACCTCTCGATTGGGAGGAACTTAAAAAACAGGTTCCTCCGGGAACGCCAAAACCTGGTGATGATGTTTTACAACCCGGGTCTATGGTTTTTACTCCGCCTTCAACTCCCGTTACATTAAATGATTACTCACAATGGTGGAAGTGGGTAGTCGGTGCCGATTGGCTTCATCCAACAGGACCTGGAAGTTCTATTGATGGTAAAGAAACCCACCCGGTCGTACACATTGCATTTGAAGATGCCATATCCTATGCAACCTGGGCTGGAAAAAGATTGCCAACTGAAGCGGAATATGAATTTGCTGCACGAGGTGGACTCACCGGAAAGGCGTTTTCGTGGGGGGATGAATTAAATCCTCAGGGAAAATATCTCGCCAATTATTTTCAAGGAGCATTCCCTACAAACGATACAGCAGAGGACGGATTCAAAGGTACATCTCCAGTAAAATCATTTCAACCAAACGGATATGGCGTTTACGATATTATTGGTAATGTATGGGAATTGTGTTCGGATTGGTATAGCGTTGAGCTCCCTTCAAACAATAGTCAGTTACTTACGAACCCCGCTGGCCCACGTGCTACGTTAGATCCAGATGATCCGTATGCTATCAAACATGTTTCAAAGGGTGGGTCTTTTGTGTGCAGTGCACAATATTGCTCCAATTACAAACCTAGCGGCAGGCAAGGGTCAGCCTATGATTCTGGCATGAGCCATACGGGTTTTAGATGTGTGAAAGATTCTAAGTAAGACATTCAATTTTTAAACGAGACATCACAGTTAGTTCTATTTGACGTTACTTAACCTCCATAAAATCTCTCCATCCGATGACTTATGTCATTAATTTAAGAAAGCGTAAGGTTGATCTTGCAAATTAAATTCTACTGAAGCGATGGTCAATGCTTATTAATAGTCTTCTTTAAGGATTTCCACAAATGACAAACGCAATCTACCTCACTACAACCGAGCCCTTCGCAGGCAAATCCATTATCGGATTAGGACTAGTCCATTTATTGTCAGCTAAAACTGAAAAAATCGCATACTTTAAACCTGTTATAAGCAGTGAGGGCGGTGAAAAAGACAGCAACCTGGTAACCATTGGCTCCCATTTCAATTTGAGCCTACCCTATGAAGAGATGTATGTCTTCACGCGAAAAGAGGTAATAAAATACATTAATGCCGGAAATGAGGCCCATATCATAGACACCATTATTGATCGATTCAAAAAACTTCAGGAGCGATTTGATTTTGTGATTGTAGAAGGCACCGACTTCAAAGACAGTAGCACAAACATTGAGTTTGACGGCAATATTTCCATTGCCAAAAATCTGGGGATACCCGCTGCCATCATTGTGAAATCGGAAGAAAAATCTCCTGGCGAAATTGCTGATATTGCTGTTTCTGCCGTTAAGAGTTTTTTGGACGAAGGCGTGCAAATACTAACGGTGATTGCCAACAAAATAGATGATGAAAAATCTGAAGAAATCAGAGCAGAACTTATCAAATCACTACCAAGGGGATTGATCATAACTACTATTCCGCGGAACACAGAACTCGCAAGCCCAACTATGAAAGAGATTCACAAATCGGTGGGTGGAAAAGTTTTGTTTGGTGAACACCTGTTATCCAATCCAGTGGATACTTCAATTGTAGGAGCGATGCAACTTCACAATTGCCTGGGGCGGATAAATAAGAATACATTGATCGTTACGCCCGGGGACCGGGGAGATATTATCATTGGCGCCTTACAGGCGAATCTCTCCAAGAGCTACCCTAAGGTTGCGGGCATTATTTTGACGGGTGGCCTCCTGCCTGAACAAACCATTCTAAAATTGATAGAAGGGTTGGACGTTGTTATACCTATTCTGCAAGTAGAGACAGGAACTTTTAAAACTGTTAACAGGGTAGCAAATACTCAGGCCAGAATTTCCCCCGATAATAAAGAGAAAATATCCATGGCCATTGAGTTATTTGACAAGCACGTTGATGTGAAAGCACTCGAGAAAAAAATTATTTCTTTTCGCACGACTAGCATTACACCACGAATGTTTCAATACCAGATTGTAAAACGTGCGAAAGGGCAAAAGAAACATATCGTATTACCAGAAGGTGAAGACGACCGCATTCTATTGGCCGCTGATGCGCTGATTCAGCAGAATGTAGTTGATCTTACTATACTGGGTAACAAAGAAACAATCTTGCCTGCGCTGAAGCGATTGAATCTATCGATGGGTTTGGATAAAGTGAAAATTATTGATCCCGCTTCTTCCGATAGGTTTGAAGATTATGTCAATACACTTTACGAACTTAGAAAACATAAAAATGTCACTCTGGACATGGCACGCGATCTAATGCAGGATGTTTCTTACTTTGGGACCATGATGGTATATAAAGGAGAGGCAGACGGAATGGTTTCTGGTGCTGTCCATACAACACAACATACCATCCGGCCAGCATTGCAATTTGTAAAAACCAAACCTGGCGTCCCTACCGTTTCATCCGTTTTTTTTATGTGTCTGCCCAACCGGGTTTCAATTTTTGGAGATTGTGCTGTGAATCCCAACCCAACGGCTGAACAATTGGCAGACATTGCCATCTCATCAGCCGAAACAAGCAAGATGTTTGGCATAGAA
>JAENVX010000294.1 GCA_016650355.1 Bacteroidia bacterium
GCAAAAATGAGAGCGGAATTCTCTTCAATGAAAAGGAAATTTTTATCAAAAAACTGCGAAAGCATTTTAAGATCGCTAGCAACCGGAAGTTGCAGTTGGCCTCCGTTTATTTTATCGACCACTTTTTGTACTTCCTCCTCAGTGTTGATTTCCGCACTGAGTCCCGGCAAGGGGCCGCACTCCCCGATACCAAAACACGCTGCGTTACTTTCGTCCCATACTTTTATAAACCACGAATGTCTTTCCTTTATAGTACCTCGAGATGTTCGGGCATCAAAACGAAAGTGAAAGGTCTTTTTAAAAAAGCTTGCCTTAAGCGCCATAGTATAATTTCAAAATTTAAGATTAATAATGGTATTTCAATCTCGATTAGTGAATATTGAAGTTGTGAATTTAAAACTTTAGTCCAATTATTTGGTTTCCTTCATGGATCAGCACATCAACATAAAAGATTATTCTTATGATTTACCAGCAGAGCGGATTGCCTTGCATCCTCTCCTCAACCGTGATCAATCGAAACTATTGGTATACAATGCCGGTGAAATAAATCATGTATTATTCGCCTCGTTGGCAGATCACCTCCCCAAAAACGCTCTCCTCTTTTTTAACGACACCAAAGTAATTCCTGCCAGACTTTTCTTTCAAAAGCAATCAGGATCCACGATAGAATTGTTTTTACTAAATCCAATTGTGCCTTCTCTTCTTCAACTGGCAATGGAGACAAGAGGATACGTCTCGTGGAAGTGCACGATCGGAAACTTAAAACGGTGGCAGGATGATAGTGTTCTAACAAGGAATTTAGGAAACATCGAAATACAAGCACGTCTTGAAAACCGTGAACATGGAATTGTCAATTTCTCATGGACGCCACTAAAGAGTTCATTCGCTGAGGTTGTCAATACGTTCGGAGTAACACCATTACCACCCTATATAAAACGAGATGCCGAGCAATCTGATCGAGAGCGCTACCAAACGGTGTACTCCCAGTATGATGGTGCGGTGGCAGCTCCAACGGCTGGACTACACTTTACTAAAAAAGTTTTTGAAGATATCGAGCGAAAGGGAATTGAGACTGACTTCCTCACCTTGCACGTGAGTGCCGGAACGTTTCAACCTGTGAAAGTGAAAAATGCCGTAGAACATGAAATGCATTCGGAACAAGTTATTGTAAACAGGAAAAATATTGAGAATCTCCTTTCAGATAAAACAATAATTGCGGTTGGAACAACTTCCGCGCGAACGCTGGAAAGTTTGTACTGGTATGGAGTGAAATTGATCCAAGATTCAAAAGCTGATTTCACTATTAACCAAATTGAACCTTATCAGTTGCCATCGCATCATTCGAAAAAAGCAGCCTTTGCCGCTGTCGCAAAAAAAATGGCGATGGAAAATATGGAAACCATTGCAGGGAAGACTTCAATATATATTTTACCAGGATACTCCTTTAAAGTATGCGAGGCACTCATAACCAATTTCCATCAACCTGGTTCAACCCTTATGCTTTTAGTGGCGGCCCTAATTGGGGATGATTGGAAAAAAATATACAGTCAAGCTATTAAAGGTGATTATAGGTTCTTAAGCTATGGCGATAGCTCGTTATTAATTCCAGGTTTTAAGGGTAAAGTTCAATAGAGACTAGTCGCCCCAACGTATTGAAAACATAAAATCTATTGTTCAAAATTTCGTGCTCCAAGAGGCCTTAAAGCATCACCTAAGTCTTTAAACACCGGCCCATATTGCTGTTTTCGTAATACATTTCAAACGATTTATTAGCATAATTTTACTTTAAGTTAGTTTAGCTTAATTTGTGATTACCAGTTAATTAAACCCAAAGCAATAAAGGAATCTCATTTCAATAGGATATTTCCTCAAATCTTTTCAAATTTAAGGTCTAAGAATCCGAGCTATGAAGCAACGTATTTTAAAGTTACTTGACGTTGAACCAGAAGAATCAGGTTCTGTGTTTCTCCTTCTGGCCATAAGCTTTATGCTGGGTATGTTCCTGGCGACTGTTACTGTTGCCTCGCAAACTCTTTTTCTAACCCACTTTAGTGAAACCTTCGATTTACCAAGGGCTTTGGTGATTTCGGGAGTACTTGGTTTAATAGTTACAGCAATTTACAACTTCCTTCAGGTCAGAATACCGTTCACCGTGCTAGCAATCGGAAGTTTGACAGTCGTCTTGATTCTCACCGCTTTTATTGAGTTTGGCGAGAATCTGGTTGCCGATGATAACCTTCTCTATTATTACGGCTTTACACTAATCTTGCCTTTTACCTTCATTAGTATGCTCGTTTTCTGGGGAGCCTTTGAAAGGATGTATAACCTGCGCCAGTCAAAACGCATTATTGGCAGTGTTGACCTTGGAACGATGGTAGCACAAATTCTTGCTTTTTTTACCATTCCCATTCTGTTGGAATTGGGTATACCCATTGCCGCACTTTTTACTGTAGGACTCTTTAGTATCGCTGGCTACCTGCTTTTATTCATTGTGTTATCCAACCGGTACCTTAAAAAAGGGATGGCAGTCACCGATGAAGCCGAACACGAAAAGATCACAGTGTCTCAATTTTTTAAGAATAAGTATATCATTTGGATGTCCTTGTTCATTATTGTTTCCCTGGTGGCTTTGAGATTTATCGACTACTCCTTCTTTAACGTGTCAACCCAAAAATTCGACACCCAGCGCCTTCCCTACTTCCTTTCTTTATTCGAGGCAACTATTGTAATTTTTAGTTTCTTCTTTACAACATTCGGAACAGACAGGATTTTACAGGACTACGGACTACGAGTTTCTCTTTTAGTAACACCTGTACTGTTGATCATCTTTACTGTCGGAGCATTTGGGCTTGGTATTGCTTTTGGATCCGATGTTGGTCTTGAGGGCAACGTTGTTTTTTTCTTTATCATGGTGGCAATGAGTAAATTGTTTATCAACGCCTTGCGAGATGCCATAGATAGTCCTGTTTTCAAGTTCTATTTCGTTCCCATTGATAAAGCAATAAAGTTGGATGCGCAAACCAAACTGGAGGGATTTATTACAGCACTGGGAAGTACCATTGCGGGGGGATTAATTGTCTTGATTAATCAGTTTAAGATTTTCAACCTCCTCTCTATTACCATGTTTACCATACCCGTACTCGTAATATGGTATTTGGTAACAAATAAAATGTATCACGGATACCGCACTACACTTCAAAATTCGCTTGTGAAAAATAAATCCTCTGTAGACAAAGACCATGTCAGAGAATACACGATGGATAGTGTGTTGGAAAAAGAAGTAAGAAGCACAGCGGAAGAAAAAGCCATCTATGGCTTAAGGCTGATGGAAAAGCTGGAACCTGCATTATTTGAAAGTTCCATCCTTACGTTGGCTGAAAGTAAAATAAAGAAAGTAAAGCAATTTGCGCTCGATAAGATCCAACAACTTGGTTTGAATCCGGAATCAGAAATTCAAGGTCTTGCCAAGCGTGCCGCTGGCGAATTGGAAGATAGCGACCTGCTATCCATTTCACCGGAGAAGCTCATGAAGTTAAGTAAGTCAGTGAAACAAACCGACCGCTTGCTTGCAGCAAAGCTTTTGCGCAAACTAATTAGCCCTAAAACTATTTTTATTCTCTTAGAGATGATGCGGGACGCTGATCCTAAAGTGAGAAGCGAAGCCTTGCTTACCGCACGGAAAGTAAAACGCCCGGAGACGTGGAACGTGTTAATAGAATTATTAGGTTCTCCTTCCTACTCACATGCTGCTGCTGCCGCTCTTAAGGAAACGGGTGAGCAGGGTCTTCAATATTTGGAAACCTCTTTTCATAAATCTGGTCAGAGTGATCTTGTCATGCTCAAAATTGTGTCGATTATTGGGCACATTGGAGGGAAAGAGGGAATGGAGCTATTATGGAAAAAAGCGGATTACCCCGATAAGCGCATTGTAAAACAAATATTGTATTCACTTCGCTACATAGATTACAAGGCCAAAGGCAGAGAGGTGTTGGCGGTGAAAGATTTATTGGATGTTGAGATGAGCAAAACCCTGTGGAACCTAGCGGCTCTTGACGAATTGCATGAAGACGAACACTTCGAGTTTCTAAAGGAGGCGTTGAAGGAGGAAATACGAGACAATTATGATCACCTATCCCTCTTGTTATCTCTTTTGTATGACTCTGAGTCTGTCCAACTGGTAAAGGAAAATATTGAGACTGGGTCTCCGGATTCTATTGCCTACGCACTTGAGCTTCTAGATTTGTTTGTTGACCAGGACTTAAAACCAAAACTCATACCTCTTCTCGATGAATCGAAAATCGAAGACAAGCTAGAAAAACTTCAAACTTATTTTCCACGGGAAAGCTACAATCCTGTTCAGGTAATTAATTATATCCTAAATCGCGACTTCAATTACAATAATCGCTGGACGAAATTATGTGCCGTCCATGCGTCCGCTTACATTAAGGACTTCCGCGTTAGCCGTGGACTTATCAGTCAAATGTTCAATCAGGACAAGTTACTGCAGGAAACAGCGGCTTGGGTAATCTATAACAAAGACAAAAAAATCTATCCAATAATATCAGAAAGGTTGCCATTAAAGGATAAAAAGTTTCTTGACTCAGCTATCGAAAATAATCAACTCCTCGATGGTTTAGATGATGGCTTCTTCTTAGGATTTGAAATGGTGTTGTTTATTAAGCAGCTGCCTGTTTTTAAAGGTATTTCCGGAAACTTAGTGAGCGATCTGGCTGATAAAATTATTCCGGTAACACTAAAACTAAAGGACAAGCTTGTCCTCAATGAGGAGGAAGATAACCAACCCATTTTAATCCTTGCACATGGGTCGGCAAAAATGAAAAATGGCACTGAGGAATTGGGGATACTGAAACAAGGTGATGTCCATGGCGATTTATTCCAGGAAGGACATTCACAGAGAATAACTGAAATTGAAGCTTTAGAACGGACAGTGATATTTAAAATTAACCTGATCGACTTTTATTTTGTACTTGCCAATCATCATGATCTTGTGCAGGGGTTAATTAAAAATGTAACTGGAAATCGTGTAAAGCAAACCGTGTAGGATTCAAATAAGGATATAGAATTTAACTATAGTTAATATGGCGTATGAAATAGATGTTCTCATCACGTTCGCAGACAAGGACAATGAAACTGCAAAGAAGAATGAGGCAGGTTGGGTATCGCAATTCAAAAAATTCTTAGAGTTGATGCTCTATCAGGTTTTAGGAGAGAAACCAAACATACTGTTGAAAGGCGAATATGATTCCGTTACCGCAGCCACGTTAGACAACGCTGCCGTGCTGGTGACTATTCTTTCAAAAGAATTTGTGCAATCTGGCCGAGCATTAGATACAGTTGAAGGTTACTATAAAGCCATTGGTACATCAAAGGTAAACCGTGTTTTTAAAGTGTTAAAGTCACCGCTCTCCATTCAGGAACATCCTCCACGCCTTCGCGATCTATTGGGGTACGATATGTTTCAGCTAGATACTGAAACGGGTGATATGAAAGAATATGTGGACTTCTTTAGCCTGGAGGCTGAGAAGCAATATTGGATGAAGCTGGTTGACCTTGCCTATGATATACACGAATCACTCTTGCTCTTGCGCCAGGGTGAAACGAAGGCTGAGGTAAAGAACATTTTTAAAAGAAAAACAATCTACCTCGCAGAAACAGGACATGACATAGCCGTTCAGCGAAACATCATTAAGAGAGAACTGTTACGCCATGGCTATATCGTGCTTCCGCAACATACGCTACCCCAAAATTTTACGGAGCTGGA
>JAENVX010000295.1 GCA_016650355.1 Bacteroidia bacterium
CCTACGATAGAGAGATAACCATCCTTCATCGTAATGTCAGAAAGGAAGTTCATCGATTCAATAGCTACTTTTGTTACCTTGGTATCATGTAATATTTCAGCGGAATGGAGTAGCGCGAGGGGTAAAATTCCGTTATCATACGCGAGCAAGGGCTCAAACCATTTCCATTGCTCTGTTCGATTATTATTATAGTGCTCAATAAGTGCGTATGCTAATTTTCGCAAGCCTTCTATCATGCCATCGTCAGACATATTGCTTTTTAGATAGTGGCTTATGCCGATCATTGTATTGGCAATGCTTCTGATTGACTGAAGTTTTTCAAAATTTGGCGAAGCGTTAAAAAACAATAATTTGCCAGTTTGATAGTAGGCATCATTTGGGGCGTTGCCCAATAGGTATCCAAGAGCCCATATAGTTCTTCCAAATGAATCTTCAGAGCCCACCTCATCCAGAAAGCTTCGATTGAAGCTTAGAAAGTTCCTAAAAGTCCCATCCTTGTTTTGCATATAATGAATGTAACTCATATAGACGGGAGACATATCGAGGGCAGTCGTATCCTTTTTCTGCCGATAGGCCATCAATACCATAAGCAACGCCCGAGCATTGTCATCCAAACAGTAACCTTCCTTAAGATTCGGAATACCAAATTTTGCATGTTGAATTATTCCAGTATCATCCGTTAATCTTTTGATATGTGCCAGCGAGAATGGTGGAAGGAGAAGTGGGTCTACGATTGTTTCCTTTTTTGTAACTAAGTCTCGCGGCTTAGCTATGATACCCCTTGCAAGTGATCTATATTTCTCGCCAATGTTGGGCCACGTTAATTTTCTTCCATACTCATATGCATTCTTGTGAAGTTTTTTCAGCTTCTCCGGATGATCTAATAAATCGATGAAGACCTCTGAGAGTTCCTCTGAATTTCCAAAGTTAAAAAGTCTTCCTTTCTCATCCACCAGTAATTCTGCAGCGTGCCAATAAGGAGTGGACACCACAGCGCAACCTGCGCCTAACGCGTACGAAAGGGTGCCACTTGTTATTTGTGCTTCATTAATATAGGGTGTGATGTAGATGTCTGAAGCTGACAAATATTTGAATAATTCACGCTGATCAATAAATTCATTTAAAAATAGAACGTTATCACTCAGTTGGAGGCTTTGGGTTAACCGCTGCAAAAAAATGCGATACTCTTCACCAGAGTGACGCAATACATTAGGATGGGTTTTTCCTAAGACCATGTATAAAAGATTGGGGTGTTTTTCAACGACTTTAGGTAGGGCCTTAATTACTGTTTCGATGCCTTTGCTACGGCCAATAAAACCGAATGTGCTAATGAGCTTTCTATCCTCAAGTTTAAATTCCTTTTTAACCTTGACTTGATTAAAATGAATGTCAGGAACTCCATGTTCGATGAATACAAGTTTATTTTTATGTACCAGGTAGATATCCAGGAGGAACTCGATGGCCTTTTGGCTCATCACCACAATCCTGGAGGCCATCTTGCAAATCTCTTTTAAAATAGCTTTCTCATTGTACGAGGGTGTGTTGAGAACGGTGTGAAGTGTTACCACCAATGGAATGTTGAGCCGGTGAAGCAGTGGAAGAATGTACACTCCATTTTGTCCACCAAAAATTCCAAACTCATGTTGCAGAATGCAAATATCAGCACCACTTAAGTTGATAAAATTGGCCGCTTCTAAGTAGTCTGCTTGTTGTTCCTGTTTAATGACCAGTTTTACTTCTTCAGGGTAATCATAGTTTAAGTCGTGATCGCTAATTGCTACCACCATTCCAATGGTTGCTTTTGTTTTACCTTCGGGCTCACTTAGCATCGAATGTAATAGATTCTGAGTAAATGTTCCAATGCCACACTCACGGGGTGGGTATGTTCCTATATAAGCGATTTTCATTCTCGTGAATTTATCAATTGACGTTATTCCCAGCTACATACTCACCTTTACTTTTGATTTAGTGGTGGCTGATACTACTCAACGACTTGGTTTAGTGCTGAGGTGTCCGGAAGTATCAAGTTACAAATAATTATTCTGGTTTGCTGCAAAATCTTTTTTATCTTTTCGTTATGATGTGGCCTAAGGTAGCCACGCAAAATTACTTACATGAGCAAAATTTCTGAACAGGATGCAGTTGATTTAGCAGCCAGTCATTACGGATTACAGTGCTCAGCAATAAAGTTGAATGGAGAGATTGATCTTAATTTTCGCCTGAAAGACTCTGCAGGTAACAAATATGTATTAAAGATTGCAAACTCACATGAAAGCAAAGCGCAATTGGAATTTCAACATGCCATCATGAAGCATCTTGCTAAATCCAACGTTGGTTTGGACTTTCAGAAAGTAGTACTGTCCAAAGGCAACGAGGAGATTGTATCATTAAACATTGATGGAGGTCTTCGCTTTTTGCGAATACTCACTTGGATTGATGGTCGAGTGTTTGCGGAAGTTAATCCGCATACTGATGAGTTGCTTTATAAGGTTGGTGAAATGTGTGGTAAGTTAAGTAAGGGTCTATTGAGCTTCGATCACAAAGATGCACACCGATTTATGAAGTGGGACCCGTCTCAAGGAGACTGGGTGGCAAATCACTTAGGAAAGTTCAAGGGAAGAAGAAAGGAGATTGTTGACTATTGTTTCACTTTATTTACAAGTGCCCAACCCGCACTAAGAGCTCTTCGCAAGAGTGTCAACCACAACGATGCCAATGATTATAATTTATTGGTAAGTGGGGTAGGTTATAACGTATCCGTTCCTGGTGTTATTGACTTTGGCGATGTGGTATACACTAACACGATTAATGAATTGGCAATTGCCCTGGCGTATGTGATGATGCTTAAGCCCAATCCCCTGGACGCAACATTCCCGGTGATTAAAGGATACAACGATCAATTTCCGTTGCAAGAAAAGGAGCTAGAGGTATTGTTTCCTATGATAACTACCAGATTGCTCATTAGTGTAACTACTTCTGCTATTAACCTTGAGGAAAATCCTGATAATACGTATCTGCAAATCAGTGACGAGCCAGCCTGGGAGCTACTTGAGAAGTTAATTGCACTTTCACCGAGTCTCGTTCATTTTGCATTTAGGGGAGCATGTGGATTTGAACCGTGTCCAAAAAATTCAACATTTAAAAAATGGACGTCAAAGAATTTTAAGGATGTTATATTTCCAATCAACGTGAATAGAAATCCGTTGTGGCTTGATTTAGGCGTTGGAAGCCTTGACGTTGGTAATACTTTAAATTTACTCGATACGATTAAGCTTGATCATACTATTTTGAATTTGATGGTCGATACCAAAGTTTCTCTTGCAATTGGAAGGTATGACGAATGCAGAGCTATCTATACAACAGACTCTTTTATCACGCAAGGTAATGATGCTCCGAAATGGAGAACTGTTCATACCGGATTAGATTTTTTTACAAAACCAAAAACAGATGTGTTGGCTGTATATGACGGCTTTGTACACAGTTTTGGTAACAACCGGGCAGATCGCGATTATGGACCAACGATTATTTTAGAACATAAAGCTTCTGACCATCTGATATTTTACACTTTGTATGGTCATCTTTCAATAGATTCATTAGAAACCATTAACATAGGAAAGGCTGTTAAGCAGGGAGATGTGATTGGATATGTAGGAACGCAAAAGGAGAATGGAAATTGGCCGCCACATCTACATTTTCAAATCATTCTCGATATGCTAGGCAAGCAAGGAGACTTTCCTGGTGTTGCGTATGCAGATCAAAGTGATCTATGGAAAAGTATTTCTCCTGATCCATGGTTGCTGTTAACAGGTCAAGCTTCCGATAAATATGCATCTCGTTCAAAGCATGAAATTGTTGAATACCGTAAGAAGCACCTCGGAAAAAACATGAGCATCTCTTATCGTGATCCCATCAAAATGGTGAGAGGACACGGACCGTACTTATTAGACGATACAGGCCGGAGATATTTGGACACGGTGAACAATGTAGCTCATGTCGGGCATGAACATCCTCGGGTAGTTGGCGCAGGACAAAAGCAAATGGCTGTTCTGAATACAAACACACGGTACTTGCACGAGAATATTGTAATGTTTGTGGAAGAGCTTCTTAGCACCATGCCATCCGAATTAAATGTTGCCTTTATTGTCAACTCCGGAAGCGAAGCCAATGAATTGGGAATTCGTTTAGCAAAGAACTACACGGGGCAGAAAGATATGATTGTGTCAGACGTTGGCTATCATGGCAATACTAATAGCTGTATCGAAATAAGTTCTTATAAATTTGATGGAGTGGGAGGAAAAGGTGCAGCACCTCATATTCATGTTGTCCCAATACCTGATGTTTTTCGTGGCTTGTATCGTTCCAATGATCCCAAGGCAGGAAGTAAATATGCATCGCATGTATCTGAAGCTGTAAAGAAAATAATAGCTCAAGGCCGTGGACCGTCTGCACTAATTATGGAATCAGTGATTAGTTGTGGTGGTCAGGTTGAGTTACCTGATAATTTTTTGAAGGAAGCATATGGATATGTGCATGAGGCCGGTGGTGTTTGTATGGCAGATGAAGTACAAACTGGATGCGGTCGTTCGGGCGATCACTACTGGGCATTTCAACAACATGGTATGGTACCTGATATTGTTACCATTGGTAAACCAATAGGCAACGGTCATCCGCTTGGAGTTGTTGTAACCACGCAAGCAATTGCCGATTCTTTTAAAAATGGAATGGAATACTTCAATACGTTCGGGGGTAATCCTGTTTCATGCGCCATCGGATTAGAGGTACTTCGAGTTGTGAAGGAGGAAGGACTTCAACAAAATGCGAAGTTGGTGGGCAACTATTTGAAATCCGAATTACGAAACTTGATGAAAACATTTGAAATTATTGGAGATGTGCGAGGTCCCGGACTGTTCATAGGATTCGAACTTGTGAGGGATCGTGAAACAAAAGATCCGGCCACTGAACAGGCATCCTACTTTGCCAACCGCATGCGTGATAAGGGAATCCTGATGAGCACCGATGGTCCTTATAATAATGTGTTAAAAATAAAACCGCCCATGGTTTTTTCTACATCCAATGCAGACTTTCTTCTTGATGCAATTTCAATAGTGATGAAAGAGGACTTTATGAAAGACTTATGATAATGTTAATGGCTCACTATACTTTCAACTCATAAACAATGGATAATGATGAAAATCAGATTTTTGGTTACCATAGCATTTTTCAGTTTACTTGCTTCGGTAAACGCTCAACATAATTTTTCTTCGGGTGGGTTAATGGTTAACCTAAATAATGATGGTTATTTTACTGAATTAAGAAATGTAGCTAGTGGTAAAAACTACCTCTATGCTGATACGCTATCCCCGCTTATGACTCTCGTTAGTGGTAACACCAAATTCTATCCAACATCGGTAACATACTCTAAATCCCAAAAGAAGTTACTATTGGTATTTAAAAAAGCTGGAGTCTTCGTTGATATAAAAGTGACTGAGAAGGCAACGCATCTGATTTTGGAAATTGTAAAAGCCGAGCCTGAAATCAAGATTGATGCGATAATTTGGGGACGAGTTCTGACAACAATTAGTAAAACAGTTGGGGAAGTTATTGGTGTTGTACGGGATGGGGAGATTGCACTAGGGATGCAGGTATTGAATATAAAAACACTTGGTGGTGATTTGCCAAATAATGAAGGCAGTACTTGGGCACGCGGTATTGCAGCTAAAACTTTTTCAGGAGGAAGTTCTTTGCAAGCCTATTCGATTAACAGAAACCGCAACCGCTTCGTTGATGCATGGGGCGGACAATTTAATAACATGCCTGTGCCTGTGATGAAGGGCGAAACAGTAGTGGGGAGTAAGATTGCATTATTCTCTTGCGCTGAATCTCAAACGTTGAACATACTTGAACGAATCGAGCTCGATGAAAACTTACCACATCCTACAATAAAAGGAGTCTGGTTTAAAAAATCAAACCTTTACGGTAAATCGTATCTGATATCTTCTTTTGGAGAAAAAGAGGTTGATGAGATGATATCTTATACAAAAAGAGCTGGCCTAATATCGCTGTATCATGAGGGACCCTTTAAAAGTTGGGGACATTTTATATTAAATGAAAATCAGTTTCCAAATGGAGCGGAGGGGTTAAAGAGTTGTGTTGATAAAGCTCATTCAGCAGGATTGTTCTTAGGAATGCATACCCTTACGAATTTTATAAATACGAATGACCCGTACGTTACTCCTGTGCCAGATGACAGATTGAGTGTCACGGGTTACTCCACATTGGTACAAGATGTTGATGGTGAGCAAAAGGAAATTGAAGTGGCTTCACCCGAATACTTTGATGAACAAAAAAACAACAATCTCCACACTGTAAAAATCGGAAAGGAGTTGATACGCTATAATACAATTACCGATACAAAGCCTTATAAATTATTGGACTGTCAACGAGGGGCATTTGGTACTGGGGCTTCATCTCATAAAAGAGATGATAAAGTGGGTAAACTTTTCGACCATTCTTATAATGTCTTCTTCCCCAATCTTGCAATGCAGAGAGAGATTGCTATGAACATTGCCAAGTTAATGAATGAAACAGGAGTTGATCATCTCGATTTTGATGGACATGAAGGCGGGCTTGCTTCCGGTCAGGGTGATTATGCAGTTGATTTATTTGCAAAGGACGTATATGACAACGTGAAGCATGACTTTATCTGCGGCACTAGCATTAGCAAAACTTTCTTCTGGCATATCGGATCGTATTACAATTGGGGTGAACCTTGGTATGGCGGTTTTAAAGAAAGCATGCAGCAATACCGTATCGATAACCAGGGCTTGTTTGACAGAAATTATATGCCTCACATGTTGGGGTGGTATCTGCTTGCCGAAAATACAACGCTATCAGAAATGGAATGGATGCTTGCTCGTGCTGCAGGATACAATGCAGGCTTTGCTATGGTAGCCCGTCCGAATGCGTTACGAAGTAATCCTCTTACACCTGCACTACTTGATGCCATCCGTGAATGGGAATTGGCGCGGACAAGCAATGCATTCAGCATGGCACAAATGGAATCATTAAAAGACCCTGAGAATGAATTTCATTTAGAAAAAATTGATAGCGGGAAATGGAACCTGCATCAATATGCGTTGTCTCCAATATTTGTTCGGGAGAAATTTGAAAGGCAACCTGGAGAGCCCACGCATACTAAGTGGACTTACCAGCAAAAGTGGAAAGAGCAAGTCATGCAGTTTCGATTGAATGCAATAGGAAAGGAAGGTCTGGCAAAGAATATAAAATTGCAAATTGATAATTATACAGAACTCAATATACCAATAGCGTTAAAACCAGGTGAAAGTATTGTTTGTGATGGTACTGAAATCGTTCGCTTGTATGATGAGAATGGAAAACCAAAAGGAAAGTATACAATGCCATCACTTGCTCCTACAATCTCACCTGGAACTCATACTATCATTGCCGATTGCTCATTTGAAGGAGATGAGCCACCAAAATTGGAAATACAGTTTAAGGGATTGAATCAATTGGAGACTATTCAGATCAGGTAATCTACTACCTACGTATTCATCACTGTGTTTGCTCTTAAGCGGAGAAAAATTGACATTGCATTTCAACCAGTTAGGTGACATGAAGGAAAGTAGGAATGAGGACTTGGTAGTTGAACCCGCTGCCTCTTTGCCATCAAGTTCAATGTGGCAGGCTCTCAAAGATGCTATCCGGGGCACAGAAGCTGACTACACAATGATTGGCCTTAGAAGGGCCATCTTCCTGTTAGCTGTGCCAATGATCCTTGAGTTAGTGATGGAATCTACTTTCGCTATTGTGGATATATTTTTTGTTGGTAAGTTAGGTTCATCAGCGATAGCAACGGTTGGGCTTACAGAAACCTATTTGTTTTTATTGTACTCGCTTGCCATGGGGCTCGCCATGGCAGTAACGGCAATCATAGCCAGAAGGGTCGGAGAAAAAAGTACGGAAGATGCAGGCACTGCAGCCATGCAATCAATTTTTCTTGCGCTTTTGTGTTCCATCCCATTTACTATAGCCGGAATATTTTTTGCTAAAGACTTACTCGCACTAATGGGCGCAGACGCCTGGAGCATTGAACATGGCTATCGCTACACGCAATGGATGCTGGGGGGCAATGCTGTTATTGTTTTATTGTTCGTGATTAATGCCATCTTTCGCGGAGCGGGTGATGCGGCCATTGCCATGCGTGTGTTGTTCATCTCCAATGGAATCAATGTCCTGTTAGATCCATTATTAATTTTCGGCTGGGGTATTGTGCCTGCTATGGGAATAGAAGGCGCTGCAATTGCCACAAATATCGGTAGGAGCTTCGGAGTTGCTGTTCAAGTATGGGCTTTATTCAAAGGAGGGAAACACATTCAAGTCAAACTATCGCAACTTTATTGGGATGCAAAAATCATTCTCAATATTATTAATACTTCCCTGGGTGGCGTGGCACAGATGATTGTAGCCATGACTTCTTGGATATTTTTGATGCGCATACTTGCCGATGTTGGTAGTGAAGCAGTCGCTGGAGCCACCATCGCATTACGCATTATGTTGTTTACACTTATGCCTGCATGGGGATTATCAAATGCTGCTGCTACGTTAGTTGGTCAAAATCTAGGCGCAGGTAATCCTGAGCGAGCCGAATCGTCTGTCTGGAAAATTGGTTTCTATAACATGATCTTTTTGATTGTGGTTTCAGTGATCTATTTTACATTTAATGAATCGCTGATGCAGATTTTTACAGAAGATGAGCGCGTCATCGCCATCGGTGCAGAGTGGCTGCAAATATTATCCTATTCATATCTGGTCTACGGCTGGTGGATGGTATCGGGGCAAGCTTTCAATGGTGCGGGAGATACAAAGACACCCACGAAGATCAATCTTGTTTTCTTTTGGCTCATCCAGATTCCCTTGTCATATTATTTGGCGATAACACTTGACTGGCAACATACTGGAGTGTTTTGGGGCGTATTTATTTCAGAAACATCGGTAGGGTTATTTACCCTTTGGCTCTTTTCGCGAGGTAGTTGGAAAACAGTAAAGGTTTAGGCTCCATTACTAAAAATTAATAAATGAGAGCCAATTTGGTGTTTATGAGATTGCATTTCACCCACCATTGAATAATCCTTGCAATTAATTAAGGACATGCTTAACTTCCATCATCATAAAAAGACACTGACATCAACTACATCTGTATGAGAGAGATAAAAAAAGAAGATATAAACCAAGAGGTTTATGATTTGTACGACAGCTACGTACATAGTAAAATAGACCGGAGGCAGTTTATTGAAAAATTGTCTACTCATGCAGTTGGTGGTTTAACAGTGGCATCCATGCTAGCATTTCTAATGCCCAATTATGCTGCGGCACAGCAAGTGAAAACAGATGACCCTCGGTTAAAATCAGAGTACATCGAATATGATTCACCCAAAGGAGCCGGTAAGATGCGCGGACTGCTCACAAGGCTTGCAAACAACTCCAAAAAAGTGCCGGGAGTTGTAGTTGTGCATGAAAATAGAGGACTTAATCCATACATTGAAGATGTTGCCCGAAGGGCTGCACTTGAAGGCTTCATTGCTTTTGCTCCAGACGCCTTGTTTCCCTTGGGTGGCTATCCGGGCGATGATGATAAAGGAAGAGAGTTGCAGCAAAAACGTGATAGAAATGAGATGTTGGAGGATTTTATAGCAGCTTATGATTATTTGCATACACAAAAGGAATGCACAGGTAAAGTAGGTGTTGTGGGATTTTGTTTTGGTGGCGGTATATCTAATGCCATGGCAGTACGTGTTCCTGGTTTAAACGCTGCGGTTCCTTTTTACGGTAGCCAGGCTGCGGCTGAAGACGTACCTAAAATTAAGGCGCCATTATTACTGCATTATGCTGGACTCGATAAAAGAGTGAATGAAGGTTGGCCTGCCTATGAAGCGGCATTGAAGGAAAATAAGAAAGAATATAAGGCACACATATACCCTGAAGTAAACCATGGGTTCCATAATGATACAACGCCAAGGTATGATGATGCAGCAGCAAAACTAGCCTGGCAACGCACGATTGAATTTTTTAAAGAGAAGCTGATGTAGTATTGCTAAATGAATAACAGCAGCGGAATAACTCGAAAGAAACGAAGGACCAAGAAACTTTCATGGGATTACTTTGATTCAAAGGGTAGATTAATTTCCAATCAAAAGATATGTGAGCGTTGCAATAAGTTAGTACTACCTCCTGCCTGGATCGAGGTTTGTATTTCTCCAAATCCAAGGGCCAACTTGCAAGCTACTGGCAAAGATGCTAAAGGACGGTTGCAGTATAGGTATCATGATAACTGGACCAGAGACCGGGCAGCGAAGAAGTTTGATAGCATAACCAGGTTTGCAAAAACCCTTCCCTCGATTCGGAAAAAAGTGGAGTCGGATTTGAAGTTAGAGGGAATGCCTAAAGAAAAAGTAGCTGCTCTTATTGTTAAGTTAATTGACCTCTACCATTTCCGAGTAGGGAATGATGAATATGCAAAAGAAAATAAATCCTATGGTCTAACGACTTTAAAAGAAGGGCATTTGACCATTGATCGTTCAGCAACTGCGGAAGGAGAGATGGATGCTGTTTTCGAATTCACTGGTAAATCTGGTAAACTTTGGAAGCGAAGAATTTGGGAAGATGACCTGGTAATACTCATCAGTAAATCAGGGGCAGTAGGAGGTAGGAAAAAAAGCGATGATCTATTCAGATACGAAGATAAATTTGGTAATGACTTCGATATTAAATCAAATCATATCAATGAATACCTTGATGATGCCATTACTTCAAAGTTTGGAAAGGTGACAGCCAAAGATTTTCGCACATGGGCTGCAACATGGAAAACCGCTTTTCGACTATCCGAACAGTTAGACCCCGACACAGTAACTGCAAGAAAAAAAATATCGAATGATGTAGTCAAGACAGTTGCTGCCGATTTGGGTAATACACCTACGGTGTGCAGGTCATCTTATATCCATCCCACCATTTTATTTGATTGGATCGAGGGCAACTTCCGATCTAAATGGAGTAAAGCAAGCCATGGTAGAAAAGTAAATGGATTGTCAAAAGAAGAGACGACAACCCTTCTATATCTGGAATAGTATAATTATTAACCAATTCAAAATCTTACCGACCGGTAGAAAACTATTTGGATAACATGAAAATATCTCGTAGGGCTTTTATCAAAAATGTTTCCCTGGCTGGTTCATTTTTAATAACCGGTGGATTTACTTCTTTATCCGCAGATGAAATATTTGAGTTACGCAAGAAGGTCCGTTTGCGTTTTGTTGTTGCTTCCGATGGTCATTACGGGCAACCCGAAACACTATTTGATCAGTTTCATGACACACTAATTGAGAAAATTAACATGTTTCACAAGATTCAGCCGGTTAATTTTTGTGTCATTAACGGTGATGTTATCCATAATGAAAAATCACTATTAGTAGAGGTGAAGAATAAGTTAGATTTCTTGCACGCCCCTTACTATGTAACAAAAGGTAATCATGATATGGTAAGCGATGCTTATTGGAATGAGGTGTGGAAAATGCCCGTTAATCATAATGTTGTTGTTAAGAACAATGCCATCATCATGGCAACTACCTCAAATGAGCAAGGTGATTATCTTTCTCCTGATTTACAGTGGTTGAAGGATAAACTGGACGATAGTAAGAAATTCAAAAATACCTTCATTTTCATTCACATTCCACAAGCAAAGTGGACTGCCAATGCTATCGATACTCCTGCGTTTTTTGAACTACTTAAAAAATACACAAATATCAGAGCTGTTTTTAATGGACATGAACATGATCAGGATGGTGTGCGAATGAATAATGGAATACCCTATTTGTTTGATTCACATATTGGTGGTAATTGGGGGACGGAATATAAAGGTTTCCGGGTAGTGGAGGTAATGAAAGATAATGCTGTGATTACGTATATGATGAATCCTGAGCAAAAACTTCGTGAAGAACGACTTTAGTTCAAAATCTCAAACTTAACCTTAGTTGCTTTTAATTTCGGGTGCAGTCTGCTCTTCAGAAGTCACCCCAGGTGGTAACTCAACTAGTGTAAGGTTTCGAAAATGAATGGGTGCACCCTCGGATTCAAAACATATATACCCTTTCTTTTGCGTGGCATGACTGAGTCCATTTACAACTTTTCCATTGACTGAAAGTTTGACAACACCGTCTACACACACCACATCGTAGGTGTTCCATTCTCCTTTTCCTTTGCATAAGTTCTCAATGGATTTACTTCGTTCACCCCTTGGATTATCGGCAACTGTTTTCACTCCGCCTACTCCAAAAAGTTCACCGTGAACGTAGGCAATAGGAGGCGTGACACCATCTCTTTTATTTAAATTAACCCAATCCAACTCTAGCATTTGAACTTCCACACCATCAGGTAAACGATTCGTAGGATCTGGGTTGGCTGCACTCCAAATAAATAAACCTGAATTACCTCCCGCCTCTAAATGTTTCCATTCTATGTGTAAAAGAAAATTTTCATATTGCTTTTCCGATCGCATAACTCCTATTGGTTGTCCAGTCGACATCAGGATATCCTTCTTCACACTCCAGGTATCAGCGGAAGTATTTACGTCAAACCATAATAATGGATTTCTATTATTATCTGATTTCGAATAGATACTATTTAAAGTGGTAGCCTCACCAAACTTGACTGTTGCCGTTTGAGTAAACGATTCGACAAATGCAACTGACGCCAGTATGATTGTGAAAAAAATTCTAATATTCATAAGTAACACCATTAGAAATGTTTGGTTATGCCCGGCATGGCAACAATCGGATCTGGCCAATGGAGCTGCCAAGTATATTGATCGATGGTCGGCCCCAGTATTTGATTGGAATTTATTGCCTCATCCCATGTAATTGTCTGACCGCTATAAGCTGTCATGCGTCCTAGTATTCCAAGCATTGAACTGTTGGCCATAGATTCACCATCGTTGATAGGCTCTCCATTGCGAATGGATGCAAAGAGCTCATCATGTTCCGTTTGATACATGTTATTTTTTTCACCCTGATATGTCCATTTGGTTTTGCCTGAGATCTCATGTCCGCTGCTGCCACCGATGTATGCGTTTCCTAGCGTACCAGCAATTTCAACTTTATTGACTTTTGAACAACCATCTTGCTGCCGACTGAAATGATACCCTCTTACACCATTTTCGTATTCATACTCTATTGCAAAGTGATCATAGGCATCTCCATAGATTTCATCAACTCTTACCTGGCGGCCACCGGTTCCAGTAGCTTTCAAAGGAGGCTTGTCACCCATTGCCCATGACATCATATCCAAGCTGTGTACCATCATTTCTGTAATGAAGTCTCCTGATAACCAACTGTAATATAACCAGTTTCGTAATTTGTATTCCATATCACTCCAACCTGGCTGCCTCGGTTTTGTCCAAAGTGCTCCCCCATTTCGCATCGTGGATATCGTCTTTATTTCTCCGATCTCGCCACTCAATACCTTCTCAAATAATGCTCGCTTAGGGAAGTCATAACGAAAGCAAAAACCAGAAACGACTGACAAGTTTTTATCTCTCGCTTTTTTTGCAGCTGCTATTACCTTACGAACACCCGGTGCATCAATGGCCACTGGCTTTTCGCAAAACGTATGTTTACCTGCGTCTATGGCTGCTGTCATATGATCTGGGCGAAATGCAGGTGGGGTAGCTAAAAGAACAACATCAACATCTGATTCAATTACTTTTTTATAGGCATCAAATCCAACGAACTTATGACTCTTGTCTACTTTTACTCGGTTAGGGTACATTTCCAATAGTTCGGTATAAGTTTCATCCAACCGATCAGAGAAAACATCTCCCAGTGCTGTTAGAATAGTATCAGGATCGGCCTCCAGTGCCTGGCTTGCTGCACCGGCACCTCTTCCACCGCAACCAATCAAGCCTATTTTTAAAGTTTTGTTGCCAGAGGCGAAAGTATGCATGGGTGAACCTATGGAAAGAGCAACTGTGCCTCCCAGGACTGCACCCGCCTGTTGGATAAATTTTCTACGATTGGTTTTGCCAGATGTGATGTTATTCTTTTTCATAGTCTTACATTTAGAATGAAGCCAGACGTGATTGTTAAAAACTTCAAGAAAACAAATTTACCTTTTTACTTCGAAGCTGCTATAAATAAATTTTAATCACATTATTCATCTTTAAAGATATAGATTCTTAAAGAATTCTTAAATTTCAATAGAATGTTTTGAACAATCAACCTTAATACATCTGTGGAGCGAATAACCTCAATTGACATTTTAAGAGCCATTGCAATGGTCTTGATGATTTTCGTAAATGATTTATGGTCTTTGAAAGATGTGCCACTTTGGTTAGAACATGCTGAGAGGGGAGTAGATGGAATTGGCTTGGCAGATGTAGTGTTCCCTGCCTTTCTTTTTATAGTGGGCCTCTCGATGCCATTTGCTATTGGTAATAGAAGACAAAAAGGAGACACGGATTGGCAGCTGGTAAAGCATGTGATGTTGCGCACAATAGCCCTCCTTGTCATGGGTGTCTTTCTGGTTAATGGAGAAACATTTAATGAAAGTGAGACTGGTATGGCGAGGTTCTTATGGAATCCGCTCTGCTGTTTCTCTTTTATTCTGATATGGAATACTTATCCAAAATCAGTGAATGCGAATTTGGTCATCGCTGTGAAGGCAATCGGAATACTATTATTAATACTGCTGGCATTCATTTATAGGGGAGGAGAAGATGGAGATATTCAATATTTTGCTTCCCACTGGTGGGGTATATTAGGTTTGATTGGCTGGGCTTACATGGTCAGTGGACTAATTACTATTTTTGCTAAAAACAATTTTTACGCTGTTTTTGCTGGCTGGGTTTTCTTTTGTATTCTAAGTATGGTGTCAAAGGCAGGTCTTATTCCCGACCTATTTTCTTTTATACCCGATGCTATACTTGGAGGCACGCTGACGGGCCTTACTATGTGTGGTGTTTTAACGTCCAAGATTTTTCAACATTACAGGAATCTCCATGATGATAAAACATTAACCATTGTACTCATTGGCTTCTCTATCATATTGATTGTATTCTCTATCGCAACCAGACCTTATTGGGGATTGGCCAAATTAGGCGCTACTCCGGCATGGTTATTCCTATGCAGCGCTTTTACTATTATGGCTTTTATCGCAATCTATTGGGTTGCTGACGTAATGGGAAAAGCAAATTGGTTTGCAATTATAAAGCCAGCGGGAACGGACACATTGCTTTGCTATCTGATACCTTATTTTGCATATGCTGCAACAAGTCTATTGAACGTCCATCTACCAGACGTATTGTTACTAGGTGGTTTGGGACTATTGAAATCATTTTTATTTGCAATGCTATGTGTATTCATGACAGGAAGTTTGAACCGGCTAGGTGTTCGGTTGAAATTATAGACAGGATAGGCCGGAAATAATCAAAGGATCCACTATGAAGCTAAACATAATTTTATGGGTACTAATACTTAATCTTATTTCATTATGTGCAAGGGCACAGAAATCTGAATTCAGAATTGTAGGGTACTATTCCTTGAATTCTTCGGTGGAAAAAAAAGATATTAAGCGTGCTGCTTTTAAAAAACTTACTCACATTAATTTATGGTTTTTGAATCCGGATTCACTTGGAAAGTTCACCCGTGATTTTTCATCTCTTGCAGCTTTTATCAATAAAGCTCATCATAAAAATGTAAAGGTGCTGTTTTCGATTGGTGGTGGGACTAAACAATCACAATATCACGCACTGTTAAAAGATGATAAGAGGGCTGTATTTATTAATGCATTGGTTTCAGAGGTTTTAAAGTATAATGTGGATGGAATTGACGTAGACCTTGAAGGAAGTGATATCGATGAAAATTATGAAGATTTTGTTATTGAGTTGGCGCATTCATTACGGAATCACAAAAAGCTTATCACTTCAGCCATCGCAGTATATTACAAGGATCAACTAACAGACCTGGCATTGGCACAATTTGATTTTGTGAATATTATGAGCTATGATCGTACTGGTCCATGGCGGCCTGAGAAGCCAGGTCCGCACTCGACTTATGAACATGCTTTGGAAGATTTGGAATACTTTGGTTCAGTGAGAAAAATCCCAAAAGAAAAAATGACACTCGGTGTACCCTTCTATGGGTACGGATATGGACCTGAAATTTCATCACCCGCTATTAGCATGAACTTCGGAAGGATTGTATCTTCTTTCCAAGGGGCAGAGTTAGTCGATCAATGGACTATGCCTAATGGCAAGACCATTTATTACAATGGTATTCCCACCATAAAGCGTAAGGCGGCTTTGGCAAAAGAGAAAACTTCAGGTATTATGATCTGGCAAGTCTTAGGAGATGCCCAAGGATCTAAATCATTGCTAAAAGCGCTTTACAAAGTTGGCCAAGGGAAATAATTATTAAGGCAAGGCACACGTTTCCAGCGAGTTGACCAAAGATGTCTATTGAATATCGTTTCCATGGATGGAACAAAATTCTTCAAGTCATCACCCCAATCGTAGTCATTAAATATTATTGTGAAGGAAGAATAATCACCTCCCAAATAGTGTGTTATTATTTTTTTGATTCCTTTTTCGCCACCAAAATCACCTTTGAACCATTGCATGATTTTCGTTACATGAAGTTTTTGGTTTGCAACATCAACTGTTGTTTCATTTTCTAGAAAAGACTGAGCTGCCAGGTCAAGTTGTTTGTCCAATTTTTCATATTGATAGAATGCAATTGGAGGGCAACTTTTAGCGCCACAGTTCAACGCAAAGTGAATTCGATAATCAATGGAGTTTACTGCTAGCTTTTTAATAGTACTTGAAGGAAGAAATTGCGGTAAATACCCCTGGCTATATTTCCATCTATACTTTCTTAGAATACCGTGCTCAATATCATCCAAACTAAGTATGGCATCAGAAAAATAAATCGATTTATCGGTGTAGATGGAGTTCTTATCTTTGTTTTCGTGGATGGCTAAAATTTGATAAAGAGCATTGTATAAATTTATCCAAAAGACTTTGCGTGCGTTATCCTCGATCAAACCTTTTTGTATGTTTTCTATAGTATAGCTTGACAATAATTTCCGTAGTGAATCAATCGGTTCATCTGTTTTTACTTTATATAGAAGTTCCTTCGAAAGAATTAGTAAGTCCTGATTAAGAGCCGAAGTATCCCTTTGATTAAATCGATATGTACCAATGGCCCATACAAGACTAACTAAAAGAAGTAAACCAAATAAGAAAAGTATAACCCTTCATCTTAAATTATTATTGTTCTTCTAGTGAGCCACAACAAATGCTCACATGAATTCCGCAATGTATAGGCAAATCTTGAACTAATTACTTTTCAAAACACTATCTACTTTAATTGGGAAGGATCTAGTACAACATGTTTGATCGACTTTCTTAAATAAGTGTAGGAAACGTGGACTAATCCATCACCAGCCTGAATGATCGCGGGGTATGAATATTCGCCTTTATCTCTTTCCAGCGTTAGAATTGGTTTCCATTGGATGCCATCTGCAGATACTGCTATGTTTAACATATTTCTGCCGCTTGGAAATTCGCCTTTCAACTTTGTATGGTTATAAATTAAAAGTTGTCTTCCGTCCTGAAGTGTTACAGCATCTGTTCCTGCATTAGGGTTAGGCAATGCGGTGGCTTTTAATTGGCTCCATGTCATCCCATTATCTAATGACCAACTCTGGCCAACATTACCTTGTTGTGTTCTACATAAAATTTGCAATTTACCTTTGCCATAAGTTAGTATACTAGGTTGTATTGCATTGAATTCAATTCCATCATTGATTGGGCCAATCACTTCCCAGGTCTTTCCTAAATCTTTGGTTAATTCGAAATGAACCCGCCATTTGTCTTTATCATTTACTTCTACTTCTGAGCTAGACGGACACAAGATGCTACCATCTTCCAATTCGATTGGCTTGTTCTTTACAGGTCCCATCAAATCACCAATGGCAGCATGTTTACCTATTCGCCTTGAATCAGACCATGTTCTTCCTTCATCATCAGATGTCATCAACATTCCCCACCACTCGCTAGGACTTGGGCCAACTTTATAAAATAGCATTAACGGACCTTTGGTTGGTTTAAATAAAACTGGGTTCCAGCAAGGATAGCGAATTGAATCATTTTCAAAGCCATTGGCAACTTGAACAGGATGAGACCATTTACCTTGCTTATTCACTGATACCCAGATGCCAACATCTGCATTGCGTTCATGTGATCCTCCAAACCATGCAGCCATGAGTCCATAAGAAAGGTCCACCATTGTAGATGCATGACATTGGGCGGTGGGTTTATTTGTTAAAGAATAGATTAATGCACTGCTTACAAAACCTGGATCTCCCTCTTTCACCAAAGCTGGAATTTTTTGTGACGATGGCTGGCAATTTACTATCGATACAGGAAAAATAAGTGCAAGTAGAAAATAATAACGAAATTTTCGGAGTTTCATAAAATGATATCAAAGGTAATACTTCAAGGGATCTAGGCTCTGGTCTTAAAAAGTGAACTGTATACAAAGCCAACACTAAATATAGTTGATGTTCCGAATACAATGGTTAGGTTTTGGTGAAACTTATTTCAAAAGAAGTTTGCCTGATTAAAGAAATTGGAAAGAGAAATTGAAGGAATAACCGAAAGTCCGATAGCACCATAAGAGCCGGTGCAAGGATGTGCGTTTATAAGTTAAATAACTATTGAAATAGAATTAGCTGAATTGACTTGGCTGATTGGTCTCTAGGAAAAATTTGGCGATTCCGGAATGTTGCTCTGGAATCTAAACAAAGAATAACCATAAACTACTAACGACAATAAGGGCAATTGCGGATAATAAAAACTTAAGTGCAAATTGCCTGTTACCTTGAAGATATGAGTAAAAGGTTTTGCTTAGCAGATTCGTTGCGTTTATTACTAAGAAGGTGAGGAAAGCAAACTTAAATGTAATTGTATTACCGGCCATATCTGCCAAATTTACAATGATTGCATCTATGCCAACAAACGATCCGATAATGGAGCTGATGATAAAGCCGGATTGTCCAAATTCTATTAAACAGATTTTGGTAACTATTTTAATCACAATTAGCAGCCCTGCAAACTTAAGGGCTGGAAGAAGAGAAAAAATCTGAACAGGTTTATCTTCTTGAATATTTTCGTTTTCGATGGGAGCTTTTTGTTTAAGGAAAATAAGTGAAATGAGCCCTGCTGTTAAAATCATCAACATAATGCTTGGTGCGATGGATACCATCCATTTCGGATTTAATGGCCCTACTAACAAAAATATTTGTAGGAAACTAGCCAGGTTAGCCAGCACAGCTGCGCCTACCAGATGATTAACATATTTAGAGTTCTTGCTTCTTTGTGCCAATGACTGGGTAGCAGAAGTTGATGAAATAAACCCCGCCATGAAGCTCGTTAATGCAAAGCCGTTTTTACTACCCACAATCCTGCCGAGGATGTATCCAAAAACGTCTATACCGGTTATCAATACGACTACGATCCAAATTTTTTGTGGATTGATTAAATCGAGGTTATCATATTTTCCTAAGTCTATATTTAGTCCTTGAAGAAGATCGGCTAATATTGGGATATCTTTTAGTTTATAGGCATAGTCTGGCAAAACCGGCAGTGCCACCATCGTTATGATGGCATAACTTATAAACGATTGTACTTCTTGCTTTGAAACACCCGCCACAAGCTGAGTGGTTTTGGATTTTACTGACAGTATGAATACCAGTATTACCAAAATACCTACGGTAATCTGCAGGGGTATGATTTCTAACATGACTAACACGCCTATAAAAAAGGTAGCTAAAGCCGATAATTCACTGGTAATGCCAAATTTATGAGAGGTTAAGGCCTTGGTCACATAGTTCGAAATTAATAGAAGTATGAAGCCAACAACAAAAAGCAAGGCAAGAGAAGAATAGTCGTGCGTGAAGAATATACCGCTCAGAGCTCCAGCCAAAGAAATAAGAGCAAATGTCCGTATGCCGCCAACGCTCCCTGTTTGAGATTCTCCCTGTTTGCTACTCTCTCGCTCTAGGCCGATTGTGGCCCCAAAAACAAGTGCTAGTATTATGTTTGTGAATAAGCTAGATATCATAAACTATATAGCGTCTAATAGAGTAATGAAATGGGAATTCGGTCAAAATATTCCGTTATAACTTTATTGACTCCGTAACCCCCAAAAGTTAAAAATATAATAGAAGTCAAGAATAAAATATGATATTCATCATACGATTGACTAGTGTCAGTCACATATTCCAGATGGATTGTATGGCGTAACATCAGTTAATTAATTACTTTTCCTATATCGAAACTTCCAGCCATGCCTAAACTTGAACTAACAGCCACACTCACTTTTGCAGAAAAATTAAGGGAAAAATTAGAAGGGGAACTGCTCACCGATAATTATTCTCTGGGCATGTACGCAACAGATGCCAGTTTTTATCAGATCAGACCGATAGCAGTTGTTTTACCAAAAAATGAATTAGACGTAAAGAAGGCCATTGAGATTGCGCGTGCCCATAAAATAAAAATCCTTCCCAGGGGAGGGGGAACGAGTTTGGCAGGTCAAACAGTAGGAGAGGCGATAGTCATCGATTTTTCAAAGTACATGAACAAAATTCTGGAGTTCAACGAGAAGGAAAGATGGGTAAGGGTTCAGCCCGGACTTGTTCGCGATGAGTTAAATGAAGTAATGGCAAAATATAATCTGCACTTCGCACCGGATCCGGCAACTTCCAGCAGAGCAAATGTAGGCGGAATGATTGGCAATAATTCTTCGGGAACAAAAAGCATTCTATATGGTAAGACAGTGGATCATGTTCTTGAGGCCAACGTTTTATTAGCCGATGGGACGGAAATGTTATTGAAGGAATTATCGAAGGAAGCGTTTGAAAAGAAAACACAACAAAAAAATCGGGAAGGAGAAATCTACAAACATGTTTTAGAGACCATCAATCAAAACAAGCAAGAAATTAAACAACGGTTTCCTAAAGTAATGAGGAGGGTAGGAGGGTATAACTTGGATGAGTTTGTGTACACCGACAACTGGAATTTAGCCAAGCTTATTACGGGAAGTGAAGGTACGTTGGCTATTACGCTTGACGTTAAAATTAATCTTGAACCCCTTCCTAATTTTAAATCGGTCGCAGTGGTACATTTTGCTGACCTGTTGGAGGCAATCCGTGCGGTGCAGCCCATGTTGCCTTTCAAACCCTCAGCTATTGAAATAATTGACAGGACAGTCTTGCACTTAAGTGCTGAAAACTTGACAACAAAACCTCTTTGTCATTTTATCGAGGGCGACCCTGCAGCTATTTTGATTGTTGAATTTTACGGAGATACTTACGAGTCGGTGATTGAAAGACCAACTGAGATGATTAAAGTTTTAAAAGAGCAAAGCCTCGGTTATACGTATCCCATTTTTCCTTCAGGCAAAACATACAATGATGTATGGAACCTTCGAAAGAAAGGATTGGGGTTAATGATGGGAATTAAAGGTGAAAAGAAGGCATTGAGCTTTATTGAGGATGCCGCCATTCCGATTGAAGTTCTGCCGGAATATATTGACCAGGTATTAAAAATTTGCGCAAAGCATAATACAGAAGTTTCCATGTATGCGCATGCCAGTGTTGGAGTGATTCATGTACAACCTTTACTGGACTTACGTGATGAGAAGGATATTATAAATCTTAAAAACATTACAGACGAAACGTTCGATCTGGTTGTGCGGTATGGTGGTTCGTGGAGTGGAGAACATGGTGATGGTTTAGTTAGGAGTGCTTACAATGAACGATTTTTCGGATCAACGCTTTACCAGGCTTTTAAAGACATCAAAAAATTGTTTGATCCTGACAATTTAATGAACCCCGGCAAGATTGTCGATTCTCAAACCATTGAGCATAACCTGCGCTACGGAACAACCTACACGGATCAGGAGATTAAAACGGAATTTCATTATCGTTCTGAAAATAGTTTTAGAGAATCAGTGCACATGTGCACGGGTGTAGGTGAATGCCGAAAAGTACTTGGCGGAACTATGTGCCCAAGTTTTAAAGCCACGCGTGATGAAGAACATTCTACCCGGGGTCGCGCAAATGCTTTACGACTGGCCATGTCAGGTCAACTTGGTAAAGAAGGAATTTCAAGCAAACGGCTACACCAGGTGATGGATTTATGCCTTTCTTGTAAAGCTTGTAAGTCTGAATGCCCCAGTAATGTGGACATGGCGAAAATGAAAAGCGATGTGGCGCAACTCTATTACGATGAACACGGTATTAGTTTTCGCGATCGATTGATAAGAGATTCATCCAAGGCTGCGGCACGGTTATCAGGAGTTTTGGCACCGTTGATAAATTTTATACAACACTCGAAAGTGTTTAGATATGGTTTGCAAAAACTGGCAGGTTTTGATCAACGAAGAGTGTTGCCTGAATATGCTAAAGAACCATTTTATAAATGGTTCGAAAAAGAAGATAACAACACATTTAAAAATCCAGAAAAGAGGGTAGTCTTGTTTGCAGACACTTATTTAAATTTTCATGAACCTAACATTGGTGTATCTGCAGTGCAACTGCTTAATTCTTGCGGCTATGAAGTTATCCTGGCGAATGTAGGATGCTGTCAGCGACCTAAGATTTCGCATGGCTTTTTGAGGGAAGCGAAAAGTGAGGGTAGTAAAACGATAGAAGGCTTAAAGAAATATTTGGATCAGGGGCTAACCATTGTAGTGTGTGAGCCAAGTTGCGCCTCTGCCCTTAATGATGATCTTCCAGATTTGATTGCAAATGAATCAGTTGCCGCTCAACTAAAGGAAAAAGTCATGATGATTGATGTGTTTCTTGAAAAGGAAATAGAAAACGGAAAGCTAAACAAGGAGTTTGAATCAATTGCTGGAAATATTCTCCTCCATGGGCATTGTCATCAGAAAGCGCTGTATGGTACAACAGGAATGAAAGCTGTATTAAGCAAAACTAACCATACTGTTTCAGAGATTCCATCTGGATGTTGTGGTATGGCAGGTTCGTTTGGATATGAACAAGAACATTATGATATCTCAAAAAAAATTGGTGACAGTATCCTCTTTCCTGCAGCGAAATCAATGAAAGCAGGTACAACACTGGTCGCCAATGGATTTAGTTGCCGACATCAGATAGAGCATTTTACAGGAGTTAAACCTAAACATTGGGTAGAGGCGATCAGGGCCAAATAAGTAATATTCTTACCATCCAGAAAAAATTTTAATATGAATTGGATCCAACTAACCGACCCACTTAACAACATAGCTTTATCAGCGGCAGTTGCTGCCATCCCGGTGATCTTTATTTTCTGGTTGCTGATAAAAAAGGTAAAAGGCTACATCGCAAGCTTGCTCACCATGTTACTTGCAATCATATTAGCTGTTGTCGTATATGGCATGCCAGCGAAACTTGCAGTGTTGTCAACTTTCCATGGTGCATTATATGGGTTGCTTCCCATCTGTTGGATTATCATTGGCGCTGTTTTTCTTTTCAATATCACGGTAAAAAGCGGTCAGTTCGAAATCATAAAAAATTTCATGGCCTCTGTTACGCCTGATCGGAGATTACAGGCATTATTGATTGCATTTTCTTTTGGGGCTTTTCTGGAAGGAGCTGCCGGCTTTGGTGCACCTGTAGCTATCTCTGCGGCCATGCTTGTTGGGCTTGGATTTAATCCGTTGTACGCTGCGGGGATATGCCTGATTGCTAATACGGCACCTGTTGCTTTTGGCTCAGTAGGCACTCCGATCATCATGGCTTCGAGAATATCGGACATTCCAGAAATGGCAATCTCTCAAATGGTGGGAAGAACCTTACCAATATTATCGGTCATTGTTCCTTTTTATCTTGTGGTATTAATGTCAGGATTTAAAAAGTCAAAGGAAGTCTTGCCGGCAATTTTAGTATCAGGAGTCTCCTTCGCATTTTTTCAGTGGTTTACGGCAAACTATATGGGCCCGATGCTACCCGATGTGATGGCGGGCATTGCATCCATCATTTGCCTTATGGTGCTATTAAAGTATTGGAAGCCAAAATCTATCTGGCGGTTTAGCGAAGAACCACAACAAACAATTGATACAAAACTAAACTACACATCAGGCCAAATCTTTAAAGCGTGGTCCCCATTTGTCGTCATGACCATTTTCATAATTGCCTGGGGACTCCAACCCGTTAAAGCCGCCTTGAACTCGATTGGATTTATTAAGTGGGATATTCCTGGATTAGCAGATGCGATATCCAAGGCTGATGGTAGCGTGCTCGTCATAAAGGCATTCGAATTTAATTATCTGTCAGCACCTGGCACCGCAGTATTGCTGGCAGCAATTATCTCATTGCCTCTTATTGGTATGACGTTCAAACAAGGAATGCAGGTTTATATTGAAACAATAAAGCAACTAGCATTTCCGATTATAACGATAGCTGCAGTAGTTGGATTTGCGTTCATCGCCAATAATTCAGGTATGTCAATCACAATGGCGGTTGCATTGGCCAGTACCGGTGTTCTATTTCCGCTTTTCTCTCCGGTACTGGGATGGCTGGGAGTATTTCTCACGGGTTCAGATACTTCTTCCAATGCATTGTTTTGCAAGCTTCAATCGACAACAGCAGAAAACCTTGGTATTGATCCGGTTGTAACTGTAAGTGCAAATGCATCGGGTGGTGTTACAGGCAAAATGATTTCCCCTCAATCCATTGCCATTGGTGCTGCTGCCGTTGGACTTGTTGGGAAAGAGTCGGACCTTTTTAGGTTTACCGTAAAGCATAGCTTCATCATGCTGTTCGTAGTAAGTATACTTACTTGGATGCAGGCTTATGTGACAACCTGGATAATCCCAGTGTATGAAAAAACTGCATCGGCAGCGACAACTGAGGTGTATGATAATTCGAGAGGGTTTATTTATTTGCTGATACTTGCTATTGTGTTGATTTTAATTGGAGTGTTTGTTTTGTTTACAAATCGGAAAAAAGTACCATGAAAGCTGTTGGGATATTCATTATGTTCTGTAGGAACATTTGGTAGGGTAGAGATTAAAAAAAAAGGTTAGTCGCGTTCCATGAGGAACGCCTGGTGGAACCGGATTCTTTGGAATAAAAATAATGCAATTAAATTTATATCTCATGGC
>JAENVX010000296.1 GCA_016650355.1 Bacteroidia bacterium
CGGGGATTTACATTCAATCCGCCACTACCACGATTTTCCGATTCGAAATCATGATAGGCTACTCCTTCCCCTCCCAGATCAAATAAGGCTAATTCAACTTTGCCAGGAATTACTTGAGGACCAGCAGAATGACGTGCATCAACAAAGGGTCGGCCCCGGTAGCTGGATGGGATAAATGTTTTTATTGGCTTCAGATCTTTCACCATAAGATTTCTAAACCTAACAACTTGCTTTGCAAACTCCGGATCTTTCGGAACCTGTAATCCTATCCTTCCTTTCTTTGAACCTGTTACTTTTTCATCTAGCACTTTAAATCGATTTAGATACACCTGGATGTGGTCGCCTTCGCATGTTATCGCCAGGTGGTTCCATTGATTAGGACGAAGCTGATTGTTTCCTTTTGAATCTGCATGATGCAACAGACTTCCGGTCAACCTTCGTTGCAGCAAATCGCTGATTTGCACTTCATAACCATGCACGTCAGGATCTCCCACCGAATCTTTAGGCATGCGTATGCCAATGCCGGTGTTACACTTTTCTGGAACTAAGAACTCCAGTTCTAACGCAAAGTCGTCCCATACATCAGTCGTAAACAACCACGAATCTTTTTTTTCTGAAGCGTCTTGCTGGCCAACGATTTCTCCTTGCTCCACGCTCCAACGGCCATTGCCTTGCATGGCCCAACTGCCAAGGTTCTGACGATTATAAATCGGGGAAAAACCAGTGCGATCTTCCAATGGATAATCGCTGCCAGAAGGTATGAGTGCATTTTTAATCGGCATCACCCACTCGTCATTGTTTATATCATATACAATAAAATCTGAATCGAACTGCCAGTATGCCCAGCTGAAACCCAACGCTTCGGCAGTCCGAGCCACAAATGCAGTATACCGTCCGCGCGATTCCATATCTGCCTTATCATACGAACCAAACTCGCCCAGAAAAATAGGCCGATCATTTGCCTTTGACCAATCGGCAGCCAGCTTCAATTTTGTTTCAACTAATTGTTTTTCCTCCAGAGTGCCTGTCCATTTTATACCACTTACATCTTTATTTTCCTTCGACCATGGTGCCCCTTGATGCGTAAAATTCATAGGGTGATAGAAATGAACCGTTACGATAATATTTCTATCCTCTTTTGGCAATACCAATGTTGGCAGACTTTCAATGCCATTCCAATTGGCGGGCCCGACAATGAGTGTTCGATTTGGATTGGTTTCGCGAATGATTTTAATCGCATCCAACAAGTATTGATTCCAGAGTTCTGCACTTAATTTCCGATTGGGCTCATTTAGCAATTCAAACACCACCTCGTTAGGCTGATCTTTATACCGGGGAGCAAGCTGTCTCCAAACAGACATGAACATTTCTTTCTTTGCAACAGGGTCATCTGCCATCGCATTGAACTCATGCATATCGAGAATGATCATAAGCTTTGCCTCTACTCCTTTTTTAACAACCCAGTCAAGTGTTTCCAGCCACGTTGGACTAATCGTATACTTACTATCCATATGCCTGAATGGATGAAGGTTTACCCGGATTGTTGAGAACCCACCTTCTTTGATCATCTTAAAGTATTTTTCTTTGAAGCGACCAGTAGAATAGTCTTTCCACAATGCAGCATCATAGCCAATGATGTTTATGCCCCTACCCAGGCGCACATTCTGTTCAAACGCTGAACCCTTCGAAATCTTTCCCTGACCTGCGACAACAGAAGAAATAAGAATGCTGCCTAGGAGGCAAAGAATTATGCTATGACGTATGTCTTTATTTTTCATTATAATAGACTTCGTTAATGGCAGTGCTCAATTCGGTAAGCATGGCAGGAACTAACGTAAAAGGATTGTAAGGTTTACCTTTTACCCGAAGTGTTTCAACAGGTAAATACCCTTTATAGCCTCCCTTTTTTATGATCGTAACCAATCGCTTATAGTCTGTTGGTATTTCACTTTCCAAACCAAAAACACTTGTTTTCACCTGCCAGTTAATCGCATATGAAATAACAGCTTCAATATCTTTGTAGGGATCTTCTGTTTTAAAACTGCCAGTGTCCAGAATAAGTCCCACCCATTTGGAATTAATTTTATCAAGCACATACATACACTGTTCTGCCGTTTGCAACATATCACCATGATTTTGGATGCCGATTTTAACTCCATATTTTTCTCCGTATGCAGCACATTCTTTAAAACACTCAATCATCCATCCTGCCACTTCATTCCATCTATTCTCATAACCTTTAGGTATTTCACCGGCAAATACGCGCACAATGGGAGCGCCCATTTTTGAAGCAGCAACTATCCATTTTTTTGCTCGCTCCACTCCCTCCGCACGAACCTTAGGATCAGGTGAGGCGAAATTATTTCGTATGCCGGTGCCCGAAATAACAATGCCTAACTCAGCAGCTCTGTCTTTGAATTTTTTTAAATATTCATCCGATGGCACTTCCGGATAGGTTGGGAAGTAATATGCTGTTGGGTCGAGTGCCTTGATATTTTGTGCAGCGCACCAATCCAGCAGATTAAACAAAGTGAAGACCTGTTGATTGTTGCGCGTGTCACGCACCATCAATGTATCGTTAAACGAAAAGGCGTTAAGCGACAATGTTATCGGTAGTTTTTGTTTTTCACCTTTCTTTTTCTGAGCAATGCATTGGGTAGCATTAAAATTGCCCGCGATACAAACTAGTAATAGAACGAGACCGAAAAAGTTCTTTCTATTTGTGACGATGAGATGTGTATTCATAGCCTAATTGTTAACTATCTATTTTAGAATCGCGTTGATTTTATTGAGCTCTTCATTTGTAAAAGAATAATTTTCGAGACAACGAATTGAATCGGTTACCTGTTCTGGCCTGCTTACACCAATTAGCACAGAAGTGATTCGTTTATCTTTTAATATCCAGGCAAGCGCCATCTGTGCAAGGTTCTGCCCGCGAGCTTCCGCCAATACATTTAATTGACGCACTTTATTAACTTTCTCTTCAGATACCTGATCTTCATCAATAGCTCCGTTGCCACGATGGCTGGATGCTCTGGAATCCAGCGGAATACCTTTCAAATATTTGTTTGTAAGTAAACCTTGTGCTAAGGGAGAAAACGGAATACATCCGACTCCAGTAGTATCCAATACATCCAACAATCCATTCTCTACCCAACGCTCGAACATGGAATATTTTGGTTGATGAATTAAGCAAGGCGTTCCCAATTGCTTTAATATACTAATTGCCATTGCTGCTTCTTCGGGTTGGTAGCTTGATATCCCTACATAGAGCGCTTTCCCCTGTCTTACCAGTAAGTCAAGTGCCGTCATGGTTTCTTCAAGTGGTGTTTCGGGATCAGGACGATGATGATAAAATATGTCAACATACTCTAGTCCCATTCTTTTCAAACTCTGGTCAAGGCTTGCAACAAGATATTTTTTTGAGCCCCAATCGCCATAGGGTCCTGGCCACATCCCCCAACCGGCTTTTGAGGAAATGATAAGCTCATCGCGGTAAGGGATGAAATCATCTTTAAAAATCTTTCCAAAATTCTCCTCAGCTGAGCCAGCGGGTGGACCATAATTATTCGCTAAATCAAAATGAGTAATACCACTATCAAATGCAAGTCGCAATATATTGCGTGCATTATCTAATTTGTCGATATGGCCGAAATTGTGCCATAGGCCAAGAGATATAGCAGGTAATTTTAAGCCGCTGTTACCACATCTGCGGTATTCCATGTTCTGATATCGACTTTCATTCGGTTTGTAGTGCATATTAATAGTATTCTATATTTAAGTTTAAAATGAATTAATCCAGCTCAGCGGCAGCAAGTGCTTTCACCATAATTTCAATATCCGTTGTTCCCCGAAAGCCACTAAAGCCAACGAAAATTTTTGTGCCATCTTTCATCGTGAGAGGTTGGCCTCCCTCCCATCCGATTAAGTCAGGAGCCTCAATGCCATTTGCATTTTCTCCAACTTGTTTATTGAAAACCATCCGTTCATATTCTCCAGTCTTTACACCCGTAAGCCATACCTGACTTGCTTTTGTCCAGGCTACTCTGTACGATTGCCGCAACCGGGCGTTATTGCTTCCAAACATTCTTCCGTATACGAATCCATGATTATCGATGATACAAGCAGCCACATTTCCGTTGGAAATATTTTTATCGGCAGGATCTTCCATATATACAGGTATCAGCTTTTCAATGGTCTCGAATAATTTCTTTGTAATGCCTTGCATTTCTTTATTATCCATTTTTCTATTGTTTAAAACATTTATACAATATCAATAAAAAATAGCAGTAGACTTCTATAGGTTAATTAATGAAAAATCAATTTCTTATTATTATTTATTCTTTTGGCGGTCTGCGATGCCAGTAAGAAGCAAGAATAGAACCCGTGATATTCATCAGGGGACCGAACACCGCGGCTGCCAACCCAACGGTAGCAATTTTTCCCACTTCTTTAGCAATGCCGGAGGCAAGCCCACCGTTTTGCATTCCTACCTCAATAGCAATCGTGCGGGAATCACGTTCATTCATCCTAAACAACCTTCCGGGCCAATAGCCAATCATATACCCGCTCAAGTTATGAATTAGCACTAAGCCGACACCTAAACTTAACTAAACCTCTTATTTATTAACTCCATGTCCTGTCATGCGAGCGCTTCTCATCCCACTCTTTCGTAGGTGCGAAATAGCTCTTATCGCGGGGATCGAGATGTTTCTTAACTTCTTCTTCCACTAACTCGATACCCAGTCCGGGTGCAGTAAGGGGAACAGGCGCATAACCCTGATGGTAGAAAATTAATTGATTGGTATGGTGCTCCGCGAGATGGGTATGGTGCTCCGCGAGATGGGTACGGTACACTTTGTAATGAACCGATGCGCACTTGTAATTGGTACGGTGCTCCACGTCCCTGGTGCGGTGGATTTCGCGATGAACCGATGCATACTTGTGATGACATCGGGACACTGCCAGGTGTAGCGTGCAGAACAGATTGCTAAGTTGCCCCTCTCCTACGCATGGCAAATTACCGCTAGTGATCGATCGTTTTTGTTCCTCTATCAGCCGACAAAGTTTCACGAGGCGGGAGATACTGGGGAGAAATAGTATTTTAAACTTTCGGAGTGCGGGGTTAGCTTGTTGGTCAGAGACCAAGAAGAACTGGGGGGTTTACGGTTCACGCCTCGTCCTTGAGTGTCACTAACCGATCAACGTCAAGGCGACAAGCCATAGGTTATCTGTTGGTACTACTCCTTCCCCATTTGACTTTTTAAGTTGTCCTTTTCTGACGCCTTGTTGACCTAGGGTGCGAGCCTAAGTAACATGACATTTGTTTCACAGAAAGGGAATAAAAAATCAACTAAAAACAAATGACTATGAAAAATCAAAAAAACATCATTCTTTACCTGGGAGTATTAGTGAGCGCAATACTACTGACACTTCTGTTGGGATCGTGTACCGAGGAAGAATTTAATCCGGGTTTAACAAAGGAGTTTACAATTCAATCTATTTCCAATGGAGCGAACTACAACATTAAAGTCGGGCTGCCGGGCAATTACAATGCTGCCGAAAAGTATGGCTCTATCTATGTTTTGGATGGCGAAGAAAACTTTGATCTGGTTGCAAATAGTTGCGAGCAAATAGCTAAGAACAACGCCACTCAAAATGTGCTGGTGATAAGTATCGGATACGGTCAAGATCGAAGCATCGACTACACACCAACAAAAGTCAGCGCCATAACTGGTGGTGGTGCTGAATTCCTAAATTTCATTGAAACTCAATTAATACCAAGGATAGAGCAAGATTTTAGTGTGGATACTAATCCAGCTAGCCGGGTAATTCTTGGTCATTCATATGGGGGTCTGTTCGGGGCCTGTGTTTTTGCAGTTAACAATAAGCTGTTTGGCAACTACATATTATTAAGTCCATCGATTTGGTTTGACAATGAGGTGGCGTTGCAACTAGAATTGGATAACAGAGCTGTTAATAAGAACAGCGCACAGTTGGTTTTTATGGGGATAGGTGAAGCTGAAAATTCCGGCAGAATGCAAGCACCTTTTGAAGCTTTGTATGAAACACTACGAGACAACTATACCCAAATTAAATTGTCAACGAACCGTGAAAAAGGCCTTGATCACGTGGGCTCCAAGAATCCAAATATCATCAAAGGCCTCAACTACTATTTTCAAAACAGATAATCCTTTTAACTTCTCTAAACCAATATTGATATGAAACTTAAAATCTATTTATCACTCGCCATTTTCATTTGTGCATACGCACATGGATATTCTCAAAATGGATTAGCACCACGCGATCCAGAAAATTCTCCAGCGCGAAAATTAACAATTGAACCTGGTGTTGGCATCCACACGAATTTCGGAACTGATTTTCTTATTTCGAATATGGTGCAATGGAATCCGAACAAGCGATTGGGCTTTGCCTCATATTCGTCCTTTAACCTAAACAATGTGACTCAGCGAGACTTTAATCATATAAAAACGGATTACAACTATTCACTAAATCAAAAATTTGGTGCAGGTACAACCGTATACTCCAAAAAGTATTCTCATACGTTCTTCGCGATGGTGGGTATCAAGTACACTGCTTTTCAGGAAACCCTAGAGAACCCGAATTTTAATAAGGTGAGCACTTCCATTAGCGCGTTTAGCCCTGACTATGGTATGATGTACAGCTTAAAGCGGGGATGGAAAAAGTATTTCTTCACGGCTCGTTTCTATCTGCCACTCAGCCCATGGCTAACCAAAGGCGCTCACATCGAGAACATACAAGGTACTTTACGTGACACTGCTTTGGAATTTGGAATGGGAATAAAAATCAAATAAGAATCCAATAACGAAAATTATGAAAACCATAAAAATTCAGCCTTCATTTATCTGGTCACTTTTCCTTGCCATACTCTTCATTGGTATAAGCATATCTACTTGCTATCCTCAGGATATTGGTGTCTCTAAAAAAAACGTTTTTATAGTGGCTGATAATGTCGGAACTGAAATGTTCGATATGATGGCTCCCTTTTATCTCTTCAGTTCTACAGGAGAGGCAAACGTCTACATTGTGGCAGAACATAGATCCGCTATAATCGTAAAACTTTCTTTTCACTTTTAAAGACGAAGCAAAATGAAAAATCAATCTAACGTAGTTGAATACAATTTTGAAGCAAGTGAATTTAA
>JAENVX010000297.1 GCA_016650355.1 Bacteroidia bacterium
GAAGACCCTGTTGCCGAAGAGATTCTTAAAGGCGAAGTCGTTGAAGGTGGAACTATTCTTGCCGATTATGAAGGAACGGGCGAAGAATTAGTAATCAAGGTAAAGAAGCCAAAGTCGTCTTCGAAAGAAAAGAAAGAGTAAATCTGACAATATAAAATTTGAAGGGCGGTATATCCGCCCTTTTTTTGTGTCTTCTTGTGTACTTAGTTCAAACATAAGTTTCACGGATCAATACCCTCCTGAATATTTTCTGACAAACCACTCGGTGCTGATCAACATAAGCAGCAAAAAGAAAACCCATTTGAGATTAATCAATGAATTAAAAGATTCATCAGAATGAATCAGGCTTTTGACTTTGGTTTGCTGAAAATCTTCGCCAAGGTTGGCTAAATCCTTTATAGTATAAAATTTTCCACCTGTCTGTGTTGCCATCTTTCGCAACAAGTCAAAATCAGCTGTTAGATTTTGGGCCTCTATTGTTTGGGCGGTTACCAGGAACTCACCACGTACTTCTTCAGGTTTGTCGAAACCCTTTGTTGTCGTTGCTCTGTAGCGGTATACACCCTCCTCCATACTGCCAATGCGATAACGAGAACTTCCCTGACTGGTGATGTAATCATAATGCTTCATCCCTCCTTTCTCGTCAATTAACTCTATATCAATTTTATTCCCATAGACTTGCTCATATAAATCGTTGTAGACCTGACTTTCGAATACCACAGGTTCAGTATCCGTAAACTCATTTTGAACCGGGAAGCTTCTAAACTTCCTCTTATCTTCCTTTGTACTGAGGTATTGAAATAACTTTCCGAAAACTTCATCAAACGCTTCCGTTTTTTCAGTTTCAGAAAATTCATTGAGCCGCCAGCGCCAAAGACCATCTCCTATTATTATACCCATCTTTCGATTATTCTCATCAAGGCTTAGTACCAACGGTCGTTCAGTCGCAACACTGCCAATTCTTTGATATAATAAAACCTGCGCTGTAGCTGGAAAAGTAAATTTTCCAAACGGCACCGATGCTGGAGGATAGCGCGAAAAAACTCCGTTAATGTTTTCAGCAAACCCAAAATCTCTGAACTGTGAATTGATTAAAGGTGTCACCTCATCCCATTGTCCCACATTTTCGAACGTTATAGGAATTCCTGAAGCTACCAATCGCCTAAGATTCGTTTTTGGCCCAATCATCGCTAACATGGCTGTACCATTTTTATAGAATTTAGAAAACAGGCTGTTGGTTTTCCCCTCACTATCTGCTACCTGCTGAAAGATCACAAGGTCTGCCAACTCAAGTTGAGCGCCAGGTGTTTCTTTTACTCCCGGAACATGAAGTACGAATTCATAATTTGAATTTTGCTCAACAACCGATCGAATTACTTTTATGTCAGGATGAGGGGCGGGTGCAACCAATACTATTTTTTTCTTTCCCTCAATCACTTCAATAAATGCGCTTGCCCTGTTGTTTCGTTGATTCATTTCCTGGGGCAACCGATCAAGAACTATATCAAAACGTTGAATACCCTTCTCCTTAGCCTCCAGTTCAAAATCAAATTCGAGTAGTTGTTTACCCAATGATTTTTTCTGTTGTCGCTCAACCAATTTCCCTTCGTGAAAGACGGAAGCGATCACTTCCTGATTTTGGATACCCTTTAGCAAAGCTTCAACCCGAAGTGGAAAGCTATTTCCCTGATAGGCAAGCTTATTATACGCCAGATTCTTCAAAACAAGGTCTAACCTATTGGAGGTGTCGCCAACACCAACAGTATAAACCGGAATTCTAAAAAGATTGTAAAGTGGAGAAGCGCCTGAATTGTAAATGCCATCAGATACTAGAACTATGCTTGCCAGATTTTTACCCTCATAATCTGCCGTCAGTTTTTTAATTGCACCAGATAAATCGGAGCTCTGGTTCGTATAGGCAATACTTTCTATCTCCTCATTTTCAAGATTCTTTTGGGCGACCTCAAATCCTTCATCCATTAATTTCTCCGTTAGGTTGTCTATTCCCTGTTGAACCATCAGCCGATTAGTTGAGTCTACGGCTTCTTTTACTGAAATGGAATTATCCATTAGTATAACAACTGCGGGTTTCTCAAAAATATTATGTGTGAGCTTAAGTATTGGGCCCAGTAATAGAACAGCTAAAAAAGTAACGAGCACAGCACGGAGAGCAAAAAGGAGTTGGTTGGTCCGTTTGCTCCATGTATGTTTTGCTTTGTACAAAAGATACCCATAGCCAATCCCTGCCGCAACGCAAACAATAATAAAAGCTGGTGATGATTCAAATAGTAGTCGTTGCATTTATATTTCTTCTAGACTTGGAATTCCTGTTTCAGCTTGAGAGCATACACTATTTTAACCTTGAGCTCAATACCCATATTTATCTCCCCACAATTTCTTCAAATAATTCCTTAACTCCTCTTCTCTGGAATTATTTCCCGGATCATAAAATTTTGTCCCTTTGATTTGATCTGGTAAAAATTCCATATCCACAAAGTTACCTGCAAAACTATGCGCATATTGATACCCCTTACCATACTCTAAATCTTTCATGAGCTTAGTAGGTGCGTTACGAACTGTTAACGGCACAGAAAGGTCACCTGTTTCATTTACAATTCTTAAAGCTTTATCAATCGCAGCATAACTTGCATTACTTTTCGGTGAGCTTGCCAGGTAAATTGCACACTGAGAAAGGATAATTCTTGCCTCCGGGTATCCAATAACGTCTACGGCTTGAAAAGTATTTGTTGCCATGATCAAAGCTGTGGGGTTTGCATTGCCAATGTCTTCTGATGCAAGGATCAACATTCTGCGTGCGATGAATTTAACATCCTCTCCCCCTTCAATCATGCGTGCCAGATAATACACCGCAGCGTTGGGGTCACTGCCCCGAATGGACTTAATAAATGCCGAAATAATATCATAGTGCTGCTCTCCACTTTTATCGTAGATAGCAATCCTTTTCTGGGCAACCTCAATCACCAAGGTATCCGTGATCTCAATATCTGCATTTGTAGACTCTGTAATTAATTCAATCAGGTTCAAAAGTTTTCGGGCATCTCCTCCAGAAATATTCAACAAAGCCTGGTGCTCCTTTATTTTGATTGCCCGATGTTTCAGTACACCATCTTTCTTCATGGCTTGTTCGATCAGGCTAAGAAGATTCTCCTCTGATAGCGGCCTTAACGTGTAAACCTGACATCGCGAAAGCAATGCTGAGTTTACTTCGAAGGAAGGATTTTCTGTAGTTGCTCCAATTAATGTGATTGTGCCCTTTTCAACAGCTCCTAATAAAGCATCTTGCTGCGATTTATTGAAGCGATGTATCTCATCAATAAATAAAATAGCGCGATTGGTATGTCTGGCTTTCTCAATTATCTCACGCACATCTTTTACACCGGCACTAACAGCACTGATTATATGAAAAGGTCTTTTTACTTCATTGGCAATAATATTTGCTATCGTTGTTTTTCCTACTCCCGGAGGGCCCCATAAAATCATGGAGGGAACGTTGCCAGTAGCAATAGCTTTCCTTATAATTCCGCTAGCTCCAACCAGGTGCTCTTGCCCAATAAGATCTTCCAACCGGGAAGGCCTCATCCGTTCTGCTAATGGAGGTGAAGAGTTTGACAGCATTTCTATATCATCAATAAAACGGCAAGTACGCTAATGTATTATATTGCACAGCAAGAAAACCAGATCGTATTAGTACGTACTTAGTAGTTAGAAAAAACTTTCCTTCATAACTCCCGAAAGAAGAAATGGAATTGAAAAATAACTCGCTCAAAGTTTGCCTTCGCGGAATATCTTTTTGATCACAACGATGACAAAAGGAATCGATAAGTTTGGTGCCACAATTAGGGCAGAATTCGTTGTGCTGTTTTGGCTTGCCTTCCTGCTCAACATCTATCAAGCCTTCAGAAACGGAGAATGATTTTCCCAACCCATCCATCCTAGGTAAAAGAAAGTTTTTTTAATACCGTAATAGTCTTGTCTAGCATTGCATCTGTAAAGTCAAGATGAGTGACTAACCTGATTTCAGCCGCACTGAACGCAAGGGACTTAATGCTATGCTCGCCAAGAGTAGTAACGCACTTTTCGGCTGTCAAGCCGTTTACCACCTCAAAAATTACAATATTAGTGTCCACCGGCATAACTGATTTTACCCATGCCAAACTTTCCAGCGTTTTCCCTAAAGTTCTGGCCCGTTGATGGTCCTCTTTCAATCGTGCAATATTATTATCTAATGCATAGATTCCGGCTGCAGCCAAATAACCCGCCTGACGCATGGCTCCTCCGAACACTTTTCTAATTCGTCTTGCTTTAAGTTCCAGATCTTTTTTGCACACCAATACGGAGCCAACAGGTGCTCCCAATCCCTTCGAAAGACAAATGGAGATTGTGTCAAAATATTTTCCGAAATCAGAAGGATTTTCTTTGGTTTCAGTAAGGGCATTAAACAACCTCGCACCATCCATATGCATGTGTATTCCTTTTGTCCGGCTGAACTCACTGATTATTTTTATCTGATCAATTTTATAATAACTGCCCGCTTCACGCACAACAGTATTCTCCAGTGCTATAGTAGATGTCCGTGCTTGATGTACATCATTGATGTTGCCTATAACCGGAGCTATTTCATCTATTGAAATCCTTCCACGATCTCCCTGCAATAACTTTGTGCCGATGTTACTGTTGCCTCCTAATCCTCCACCTTCATATTTGTAGATGTGCGATCCTTTATAACATATTACTTCATCGTAGGGCTGTGTCAATATTTTGATGCCAATTTGATTCGTCATTGTACCCGATGGGCAAAAGACCGCAGCCTCCATCCCTAAAAGTGAAGCGCACTTTTTTTCCAGTTTTTTTACAGCAGGATCCTCTCCAAAAACATCATCCCCCACTTCGGCAGCAAACATTGCCTCTTTCATGCCAGGGGTTGGCTGCGTTACGGTGTCACTTCGCAAATCAATAATCATAGCACTTAATTCAATCTCTCAAATTAATAAAAGGTTTTTAAGAAGCTTTAGTATTTTATTTGGGCTTGTTTTTTACCCATTATCAGCCTACTTTTGTGCTCCAAATCGTGGGGTGGGTCCGCCAGTAGGGCGGATCGTTGGGCTCATATCCGCCAAGAGGCGGACAAAGGTTCGAGAAAAGAAGTAATTAGGAGGAACGTTCTTAAAAATATATCGCGGGGGGGTCCGCCAGAAGGGCGGATCATTGGGCTCATATCCGCCAAGAGGCGGACACAGGTTAGAGA
>JAENVX010000298.1 GCA_016650355.1 Bacteroidia bacterium
CCGAATGGAAACTCTTTTCTGATGCTTCCCATTTGCCATTGTTTGAACAAGCGCATAATTTATTTAGTTCAATTAACATCTACACTAGAACAGCACCTGTGCTTGCATCTTCGTGGCTGGCAGGCGCATACATTGACTTAAATGATCTTGCTTCGGCAGAAACATACTTATCTGAGCTATATGAAAAAGTACTTGCCGCAGAATATCAATGGGGTATTGCCTGGACAAAACAAGCCATGGCAAAGTTGGCATTGAGCAAAGGAGATGCTGCAACCTGGTTATCGCTATTACAGGAATCGTTGGAATTGTTTACAGCGATTGGTGATGAATGGCCTGCGAAGAATATCTCAGAAACTCTGATCTGGCAAAAATACTTAAGTGGTAAATTTGAAGAGACAGCCAGACTCTCAAAGCAAATCATTGTCTTGTATGAAAAGGATAATGAGCCGGAACGCATTGCACGTTGTTATCTCACACTTGGCTATGTTGCCTTTGAAAAAGGTGAGTATGCGACTGCCCGGACATTTTTTACGGATGCGGCAAATATATTTATCGAGCTTGAACTGCCGGGTGACGGTATCCTGGCAAAGGAAAATATTGCCTTCCTGCTCTATGCAGAAGGAAAGCTGCAGGATTCACGAAGTGAATATCTGGTGTTACTTTCTCAACTTACAACTCTAACCGATAGTTATTTATTTGGTTTCCTTCATGCAAGGTATGCTCTCGTGTCTATGGGCGAGCAACACCTAATTGAAGCGCGCAAATCTTTGGAAATTGCGCTGGAAGTGTTGAAGAAAACGGCGCCGAAAGATAATATTTATCATGCTTATTTTGGGTTGGGAGAGTTAGCCCGGCTGGAGAATAATACACAAGAAGCAAGCAACAACTATTGTGCCAGTCTTCAGTATGTAAATGGTTTCTTGGGATACGTTTACTTTCCAGATATCATTGATGGAATTGCCAAGATAGAATGCTCGCGGTCAAATTTTGATCAAGCCACGAAGCTTTTTGGCGCATCAGAAGCCCTTCGGAGAAAAATTGGCGTTGTAATTCATCCAGTTGACCAGCCGGATTACGACAAACACATAAAACTCCTTAAAAGTCAGATGAACACTGAAGATTTCGAAAGTGCATGGGTAGAGGGTGCAAATATGAGTATTGAGGAAGCTTATGAATATGCCTTGCATGATTGAGCGAAACGGTGCAGATATTTTTATTACATGAATCAACAACGTAACACATTGATAAAATGCCTTGCCGATTAATTTGGTTGAAGATGAAGTTCCCTTTTGCATAAATACCTACCTTTATTATGGTGTATGTTAAACATCAACGTTCTTCGACAGAAAATGAACCGAATCGAATCAGGTATAATTCTTTTGTAAGAGCTGGTCCTATTTAAATTTGGAGGTGCCTGGTGGATCTCTCGAAACATGCTTTTTTTGAGGGAAAGATCGTCCCGCTTTCGGACGCAAAAATTAATATCGCAACCCACGGTTTTTTGTATGGTACATCTGTATTCGGTGGCATGAGGGCATATTGGAACGAAGAGAAGAAACATCTCTTCGTTTTTCGTCCCTATGACCATTTTCGGCGATTACTGCATTCGGCGCGCATGCTGGCAATGAAGACGAAATATGATGAGGAAAGCCTGATCGAAGTCACGCTCGATCTCCTGCGTACCGATCACTGGCAGCAGGATATTTACATGCGCCCCAACTTTTACAAGGCAGA
>JAENVX010000299.1 GCA_016650355.1 Bacteroidia bacterium
GCAGTATGTATTCGTGAAGTTGTTGCACCTCCAATTAACAGTGGCATAACCATTTTCGCGCGCTCCATCTCTTTGGCAAAATGCACCATCTCTTCCAATGAAGGAGTAATTAACCCACTCAATCCTATAACATCAACTTTCTCCCGATTGGCTGCCTCCAGTATTTTCTCTGCCGGTACCATCACCCCCAGGTCAATGACATCATAGTTGTTGCATGCCAGCACTACACCCACAATATTTTTTCCAATGTCGTGCACATCACCTTTTACAGTAGCAAGTAGTATTTTAGGAGCCGCCTGGCCAGTAGTTCCACTTTGCCTTTTCTCTTCTTCCAGGTACGGAGTAAGATAGGCAACTGACTTCTTCATTACTCGTGCACTTTTTACAACCTGTGGCAAAAACATCTTACCTGCTCCAAACAAGTCGCCCACCACATTCATCCCGGCCATCAATGGACCTTCAATTACATTTAGTGGCTTGCCATATTTTAATCTCGCTTCTTCAGTGTCCGCATCAACAAAATCAATGATACCCTTTACCAAAGCATGCGTAATCCTTTCTTCTACGGTTCCATTTCTCCATAAGTCATCTACTTCTTTTTTCTTAGCAGATCCTTTTACTGATTCAGCAAATTCAAGAAGCCTTTCTGTGGCATCATCTCTCCTGTTCAACAATACATCTTCAACTCGTTCCAGAAGGTCTTTTGGAATCTCATCATAGATTTCCAGCATAGTGGGATTGACAATACCCATATCCATACCATTTTGAATGGCATGATAAAGGAATACTGAATGCATGGCTTCTCTCACTTTCTGGTTTCCGCGAAAGCTGAAGGATACATTGCTTACTCCTCCGCTAACATGTGCATGAGGTAGGTTTGCGCGAATCCATTTTGCTGCTTTGAAAAAATCAAGTGCATAATTTCTATGTTCTTCGATCCCCGTTGCAACGGGAAAAATATTTGGATCAAAAATTATGTCTTGTGGTGCAAAATGAACTTCGTTGACCAGGATATCATACGCTCTTTTGCAAATGTCTATTCTGCGCTGATATGTGTCGGCCTGGCCATTTTCATCAAATGCCATCACCACCGTGGCAGCACCGTATCGTTTCACAAGCTTTGCCTGGCGTTTAAATTCCTCAACGCCACCTTTCATGCTGATGGAATTGACAATTCCCTTTCCCTGAATACATTTTAATCCTTCTTCAATTACTTCCCATTTAGATGAATCGATCATTACTGGGATTTTTGAAATCTCTGGCTCTGACGCCATTAAATTCAGGTAACGAACCATGGCTGCTTTTGAATCAAGCATCCCTTCATCCATGTTCACATCAATAACCTGAGCCCCACCCCTCACCTGATCAAGCGCCACTTCCAGGGCTTCATCGAATTTATCTTCTTTGATAAGCTTCAAAAATCTCGCTGAGCCAGTTACGTTAGTTCGCTCACCAATGTTAACAAAGTTGGAGCTGGACGTAACCGCTACAGATTCGAGGCCGCTTAGCTTTAAAGGACGATTGTCAATAGTCGATGGTTGATAGCTCATGAGCGAATTGAATAACGTAATGCCTGAATACTTTTAACAACCTCTGAGAGATAGTTGTAGAAGTGATCAAATTCCTGATCGCTAATTAGCTTTCTTCTCTTGGCGAGATGAAAGCAACTTACTACTTCAATCGCTGACCGAAGTGCATACCCTAAAAATTTATTAAACTCGGGATTAGATTGGCCTGTTGATCCTTCTGCAATATTCAATGCTATTGAATCCGTTGCCCTTTTTAATTGCGATGTAAGAATAAACAATTCCTCCTTGGGAAATTTCTTAGTCAATTCCGAAACCTGACCCGATAATTCAATTGCACTTTGCCACACTTTCAAATTCTCAAACTTAAACGCCATATTATTTATATTAATAATTATAACCTATGAACCATGGACTATTGACTATCGACCACTCTAGGCTTAAACCTACTTGCAACTTCTGCTATTTTCTTAATATGCTCAGGTGTAGTTCCACAACACCCGCCAACAATGTTCACCAATCCTTCTTTTAAAAACTCCTCAATTTGTTCAGCCATTTCTTTTGGACTTTGATCGTAATGACCAAACTCATTTGGTAAACCAGCATTCGGATATGCACTTACAAAGAAAGGCGCTTGCTCATTTAATATCTGGAGATAAGGTCTTAACTGCTTAGCACCTAATGCACAATTTAATCCTACACTAAGTAATGGAACGTGCGAAATAGAAATTAGGAATGCATCGGTTGTTTGACCAGAAAGAGTTCGTCCACTGGCATCTGTGATTGTACCTGATACCATTATAGGAAGCTCCTTTCCGATCTCCTCATACACTTCCTGAATTGCGAAAAGGCAAGCCTTAGCATTTAAGGTATCGAAGATCGTTTCAACTAATAACAGATCAGAACCACCATCTATTAAACCTTTTGCTTGCTCTTTATAAGCATTTTTAAGTTCATCAAAAGTTATAGCTCGATAGCCAGGATTATTCACATCCGGAGATAATGACAATGTTCGGTTTGTGGGTCCCATCGCACCAGCAACGAACCGGGGCTTTGCTGGGTCTTTCTTGGTTATCTCATCGGCAACTTCTTTGGCAATCTTAGCAGACTGAAAATTAAGTTCATAAGCAATACTCGCCAGGTGATAATCAGCTTGTGCAATTGAAGTGCTGCTGAACGTATTCGTTTCAATAATATCAGCTCCGGCCTCAAAGTACTGGCGATGAATATCTTTTATGATATCCGGTCGGGTGATTGACAACAAGTCGTTATTGCCTTTTACCAAATGCATGTGATCCTTAAATCGCTGTCCTCGGAAATCTTCTTCCTCAAGTGGATGTCTTTGAATCATCGTGCCCATTGCACCATCCAGTACAAGGATCCGTTCCTTTAAAATGTCTTGTATTTTCACTCTTTCCTGAATTATTATTTCGTGTTATTCAGAAAGAGCCGTATAAGATTGGCCGCTTATCTTTTCCACAAAATCTGTGGAGGGGAGTTAGCACAACATACCTTCTATTCGGCACAAGTTGCTAAGACTTCATCGGGCCCAATCCCTCAGTCTTTCTGAATAAGCAATGCAAAGAAACTCATTATGTTGCTAAAAATGAAGTTTCAATCTGCTTATTTTGTAGTTGTATTATTAATCAAAGGCCATTAACAATTATTTTGAAACTTGCTGCAATCGACATAGGTTCAAACGCCATCCGTCTTCAAATCTCAACCGTTTTAGACCAGGGCTCTACCGTTATCTTTAAGAAACTTGAATACGTACGTTTTCCTCTGCGATTGGGACACGATGTATTCTCGACTAATCGGATTAGCCAGGTAAGCATGGATAAGTTTAAAAAACTTATGAAGACCTATAAGTTACTATTAGAGTTATATGAGGTAGATGATTCGATGTTTTGTGCCACCTCGGCAATGCGAGAGTCTGAAAACGGAGACCAACTCGTCAAAGAAGTACTGGAGGAGCTCGGTATAACCATTCATGTGATTGATGGCCATAAGGAGGCTTATCTTATCAACAGGGCAATTAGTTCATACCTTACCGACAAAACCTATCTGCACATAGACGTTGGCGGTGGTAGCACTGAACTAAACCTCTATGTGGAAGGGAAAAAGATTAAGACTCGGTCTTTTAAAGTCGGTTCAGTACGTGTTTTGGAACATCACGATTCCCCAATCATGTGGGAGGATATGGAGCACTGGATAAAGGAAAATGTAAAGAAACAATACGGAACAGTAACCTCAGTAGGAACAGGTGGTAACATCAGCAAAATTTTTGAACTGGCAAAGCTTAAGGCTGGAAAAACCATGACCTTAAATCGGGTAAAGGGAATAAAAAAGATTGTGGAAGATCTTAGTATCGAGCAACGTATCTATGATCTACAAATGAATCCTGACCGCGCTGACGTAATAGTGCCAGCAAGCGATATCTACATTAAAGTAATGGAGTGGGCTAAATCCAAGTCGATCCTCGTTCCTGATGTGGGACTGAAAGATGGGATGCTGTTGTTTTTATTTGACAAAAATAAGAGCCAGAAGAAAATCGAGTTTAGAGGGTCATTCTAAATCTTAGAACAATTTAACATCCTGCACCGTCTCAGGGGTAACATTATAAAATTCCTTATGCAAATTGAAGACTTGCTCACCATTCTGCTCTTTTATAGTATAGCGACCATCCTCTTTAAGAGTATATGAGTTGACATTGTCTTTAAGATTGTATCGCAAAATATTCATGGCTTGCTTTTTCAAGGAATCTTGCTCCAAAAGAAATAGTGATTCAATTCTTCGATCAAAACTTCTTACCATGGCATCAGCGCTGCCCATATAAACTTTGGGATTTCCTGCGTTGTGAAAATAGTAAATCCTTGAATGCTCTAAATAATCTCCTACAATGGAGATTACTTCAATATTCTCACTCAACCCTTTTCTGCCAGGTCGCAAACAACACATGCCACGAACAATAAGTTTGATCTGCACCCCAGCCTGAGAGGCTTCGTACAATGTGTCAATTAATTCTTTGTCCTGGATGGAATTGAATTTAATTATTATTCCTGCGGCAATTCCATTTCGAGCATTCTCCGCTTCAATATTTACCAGATTACAAAGTTGAATTCGCATATCGCGTGGTGAAGTAATCAGATTTCGATAAGCTGAAGGTTGAGAGTGGCCTGTGATAACGTTAAAAAACTCGGATACATCATTACCATATACTTCACTGGCAGTCAGTAGTCCTACGTCTGTATAAAGTCTTGATGTGACCTCGTTATAATTTCCTGTTGCCAAGTGAACATACCGATAAACTCGTCCAGGTTCCTGTCGGACAATCAAAAGTAGTTTGGTATGTGTCTTCAAACTACTTACCCCATAGATGACAAAGCAACCGGCCTTCTGTAAACGCTGCGCTTCTCGTAAATTATTCTCTTCGTCAAAACGTGCCTTCACTTCAAAAAGAACCGAAACATGCTTTCCGTTTTCTGCTGCTCTCAGAAGCGCTGCAGTGATCCGTGACTCTTTGGCAACTCTGTAAATAGTAATCTTTATTGATAGTACTTTAGGATCATCTGCAGCCTTCTCAACCAGTTCCAGTACTGGGCTAATTGAATCGTATGGATGGTGCAAAAGTATATCACGCTCTTTTAGAACATCAAACAAATCGCGAGAACCATATTCAGGGAATGAGACTGGCTTGCGAGGCTCGGGTAATGAAGCCTTCTTTTCTTTAAACTCTTTGTGATTTATGATCTGACCAAGTCCACTAAAATCGAGCAACCCATCAGCTGAAAGGTGAATCACATTGTCATCTGCAAGATCCCATTGAATTTTCAACAACCTTAGTAGCCAAGGGTCTGGATTTTCGCAAATTTCCAGCCTCACTACTCTACCCGTTCTGCGGGTTTGTAATTTCCTTTTTAATTCCTCCAGAAAATTTGATTCAATGTCTTCACTTTCCTCAAGTGTAAAGTCACCATTTCGATTAATTCTAAAGAGATTGATACTTAAAATTTCAACATTGCGAAATAGCACATGAACATTGCTCCGGATGATTTCTTCTATTGGCACAAATAAAATCAAACCATCGGGGCTCAAGATTTCAAAGAACCGTGGAATGTTGCTGGGTACTTGAATAAAACATGCTCGTTGTTGATTGACCGACTCACCAGCAACTTTTGTGACTATCCCGAATAAGAGTCGGTTATTCTTAAGCGTTGGGAATGTGTGGTACCCATCAAATACCATCGGGGTAAGCATTGGATAAACGGTGCGTCTAAAATATTCATCCACCAGATTTGTTTGTTCTGGAGACAAGGCTTTATAGTCGGCTATCTTAAACCCATTCTTTTCAAAAAGTGGAATTAATTTTTTTACGAAATAGTCATGTTGTTCATGAACAAAACGCTCTATCTCGCCAAGCAACAACTTCCGAAATGGGGTTTCGCGAAGGCCACTGTAATCATATCTTTCTTTGCCATAGTCCAGGTAATTATATAAACTACCTAATCGAATGGTGCAAAACTCATCGATATTGGAAGCCGTAATTGCAAAAAATCTAAGCCTGTCAAAAATACTACGATCAATGTGTTTTGCCTGATCGAGTACCCGATAATTGAACTGAAGCCAGCTAAGGTCACGACTGATGTAGTTACTATCAAATATTTGTTGATGTATCTTATTTTCTGTTTTAGGTAGAGTATCGACCGCGCTCACAACATCCAAAATTTTATTTCCGAGTTATCTAATTCCTGATTCTTAAAAATTGCTAGAACGTTAAACATCCACTTTGGCATACTTGGCATTCTTTTCAATAAACTCCCTTCTTGGAGCAACTTCATCACCCATAAGCATCGAAAACAAATGATCAGCTTCCGCTGCCGACTCAATATTCACTTGCTTCAGTGTTCTTCTTTCAGGGTCCATAGTCGTACTCCAAAGTTGTTCAGGATTCATCTCACCTAAACCCTTGTATCGTTGAACGCCAACACTATCTTCTCTACCGTCTTTACTCATCTCCTTAGTAAGTATCTGACGTTCTTCTTCATTCCAGCAATAGCGTTCATCTTTACCCTTCTTTAAAAGATATAGTGGCGGGAGAGCGATGTAAACAAATCCTTGTTCAATCAATTGACGCATGTAGCGAAAGAAAAAAGTAAGGATCAATGTGCGAATATGGCTACCATCGATATCAGCATCTGTCATAATAATAACTTTGTGATAGCGCAGCTTAGTAAGGTTGAGTGCTTTTTGATCTTCTTCAGTACCAAAACTAACACCAAGAGCTGTGATCATGTTCTTGATTTCCTCATTTTCATAAATCCTGTGCTCCTGTGCTTTCTCAACATTTAATATCTTTCCACGAAGAGGGAGAATTGCCTGAAAATGTCTTTCGCGACCTTGTTTTGCAGAGCCGCCAGCTGAGTCACCCTCTACAAGATAAAGTTCGCAAATAGCTGGATCAGAACTCGCACAATCAGCAAGCTTACCTGGAAGTCCTGTTCCTGATAGGACGTTCTTACGTTGCACCATCTCCCTTGCCTTCCTGGCAGCAATTCTAGCTTGAGCTGCAAGAATCACTTTACTTACAATAAGCTTTGCTTCACGCGGATTTTCTTCCAAATAGTTTTGAAGCATCTCCCCCACGGCCTGATCAACAACTCCCATTGCTTCAGAGTTACCGAGTTTCGTTTTTGTTTGACCTTCAAATTGAGGCTCTGCTACTTTTATCGATATTACAGCTGTTAGCCCTTCGCGAAAGTCATCACCACTAATTTCGACTTTTGCTTTTTCAAGAAGCCCGGATTTGTCAGCATAGCTTTTCAACGTTCGCGTAAGTGCTCTTCGGAAACCGGCAACGTGAGTTCCTCCTTCGTGTGTGTTTATGTTATTCACGTACGAGATAAGGTTTTCGCTATAAGCAGTGTTGTATCCCATTGCGACTTGCACTGGTATCTCACCCTTAAGGTTTTCAATGTAGATCGGACTTGGAATCAATTTCTCCCGAGTTGAATCGAGGTATTCGACAAATTCGCGCAATCCTCCTTCAGAAAGAAACGATGTTGCCTTTGGATTCCCAGCCTCGTCTATATCCCTCAAGTCTTTTAAATTTAGCGTGATGCCGGGATTAAGAAATGCTAATTCTCGAAGCCGAGATGAAATGGTTTCGTAATTGTATTCCGTTATAAGTGTAAATATTTCAGTATCGGGCTTGAAACGTACGGTTGTGCCCCTTCTTTCCGATTGGCCAATTACCCTAACTGAATATTTTGGGTTCCCGCGTTCATATTCTTGTTCAAAAATTTTGCCTTCCCTATACACGGTTACGTGAAGCATCTCAGAAAGAGCATTTACACAGGAAACACCTACTCCATGCAATCCGCCTGAAACTTTGTAGGTATTCTTATCAAACTTCCCTCCCGCATGTAGCACAGTCATCACCACCTCAAGGGCCGATCGCTTTTCCTTTTCATGCATATCGGTTGGGATGCCTCGCCCGTTGTCATCAACTGTTACCGAGTTGTCAGTATTGATTGTTACATCTATCGTATCGCAATACCCGCCTAAAGCTTCATCAATAGAGTTGTCTACAACCTCCCAAACGAGGTGGTGAAGGCCTTTTACACCGGTATCCCCTATGTACATTGAAGGTCGTTTCCGAACAGCCTCCAATCCTTCTAAAACTTGAATATTACTTGCTGAATAATTAGTTTCGTTCCTGTCTTGTTTTTCGCTCATGATGGGTTTTTACAAAGGGTCAAAAATAAGGTTTTTCACCTCATTTACAGCATTTTTTGTGTATAAAATTGACGGATTTTAGGATTGATTTTTCCTCAGAAACAAAGTATTTGTTGGTCTTTAACTAAATAATTAGTTTTGATAATTCTGGTTAAATATGAGAGCAATCATAACTATCATCTTGATGTGCCTTGCGTTTGCAAGTCTAAGCCAACAAATTGACTTCAATGGTTCAAGCGAAGAACCAATCTTCAAGTCGAAACAAGACTCCATAAGTTATGCTGGTGTGTTAGCTGAGCTGGGCAAATCATACGCTAATGCACCAGATCCTAAAAAGCTTGATAGCCTTTTCAGGTATAGAAGTCAACTTATGACTAACGGGATCACGGGGTTTAGAAGGGTTTACAGACCTAACCCCACTTTCATTTCATACGAAAATCTGGATATGAACACCAACTATGGTACAATAAAAGAACTAAGCATTTCAAGTGGAAAATTCAAAAGGTTGCCTACCAAAGTCCTTAAGTGTAAAAATCTGGAGACACTGCAATTGGTCAATCTTTCAATATCAAAGATACAGTGGAAAGCCAACAGCCTTGTCAATCTAAAAACAATAACAATTCTTAACAATCAGTCAGACAGGAAACTTAAACTAAAAAATAACAGGCATGTTGAACGCTTAGTTATTCGCGGAGAACAGCCAAAGTATCTACCCGCCAGCTTTAAGAAATTCAAAGCGCTGGTAAAATTGGATTTATCAAGCAATATCTTGGCGGAGTTTCCTAATGGCACAAATAGAAATAAGAATTTGAAAGAGTTATTTCTAATCAATAATGCAATCACCCTCAAGGA
>JAENVX010000300.1 GCA_016650355.1 Bacteroidia bacterium
GAAGCTTATCAGGCAAAGTACCATCCATTAACACGGTGTTCCAATGCTTTTTATTCATGTGGAAGCCAGGTTGAACGGCATCGTGCCTTTCCCTTAACTCAATGGCTTCTTCAGGATCGCATTTAATATTGATACTTAAAAAAACTGGTCACATCTGTAAGCGCAAACATCTTGCCCATAACCTTAAATACAAGCGTGCTGCTGTCGAAAGGAAATTCTTCTGTCACACCTTTTTTCTGCAAGCAATAACTGCGATAGGATTCAATGTTCACTACAAAAATCGCTTTACAATCAGATAGATAATGGCAATCAAGAATATTAGAATGGATAATTTATTTACTCCATGCATCATCCGGATATTAATATTACTTGGCCGTGAAGAGTCCTTCTTACGAAAGAAGTATTCACCTACCTCACCCATTTTAAAAAATTCTCGCCATCCTAATTTTTTCTTCTCTTCTGGCTCCATATGATTAGTAAATTACTTTCTCTGGTTCAATCCAATCCCCACCTTCCTTTATTAGCCCAATCAATTCGTCTACGGCTTGCACTGTAGGTATATTTCGTCTTACAACCTCTTTGCCCTTGTACAGAATAATCCGGCCGGGTCCTGCGCCAACGTATCCGTAATCTGCATCGGCCATCTCACCAGGTCCATTAACAATACAACCCATTATCCCAATCTTCAATCCTTTTAGATGGTTCGTGCGGTTGCGAATATTTGCGGTAGTCTCCTGGAGGTCAAATAATGTTCTTCCACAGGAAGGGCATGAAATATATTCTGTCTTGGAAATGCGAGTTCGGGTAGCCTGTAGAATGTTAAAGGCTGTTTCGTTTACCATTTTATCTGACCCGCAATTCTCCGCAGCGATAAATGATCCGTCACCCAGCCCGTCTATCAATAAGCCACCAAAATCTGTAGCTGCATATAATTGCAACTGCTCCGGTGTGAGATTTCCATAGGCACGACCAATAATAACCGGAACATCACAATTTTTATTCATCAACTCAACAAACAGTCTTCTCTGTTCAGCAAGACCATGATTGTTATAGGTATCAATCAATAATACAGACGTAGGATCATAATTTAACTTGAAGATCAACTCATCTGTAACGTCTTTCAAAAGCGTATATATAAAATTGATAGACTTCGATAATTCCGCACCAGCCAAATAATTAGCGGACTTCATAAAAGGATACACACGATCTCTATTCCTTAATTGAAGCCAGGTTTCATAATTGTAAATAAGACCAAGTGTTCCTGGGATTTCGAAATCGGCAATATGATCACCAAGAAAGATATAATCACAAGCCATGTCGGAGATATTCCACTTATCAAGGGCAACTGAATAATGGTATCCCAATGAAAAAAAAGAAGCAGGTGTAATTTTTTCGCGGGTTGATAAATCAGCAACCACCCTTGGCACATGATGACTGCCTCCAATGTTATTTACTGTCCGCGTGTGCCGTCTGTTGTACTCGAACGGTGTAATCGGATAACGGTGTATTGATGGAATACTTTCATGTGTAGATCGATTATCATATCGCCTCGCCAAGGCATACGCAACGGGAACCTCGGCCTCCGGTTCTTCAGTAAGGGAAACGCGAATGGTGTCCCCTAGTCCATCTTCCAACAATGTTCCGATTCCTACAGAGGATTTTATTCGTCCATCTTCGCTATCGCCTGCCTCGGTCACGCCAAGGTGTAAGGGATATGGTTTAAATCCTTCTTCATCAATTTTTTGCACAAGTAACCGATAAGCCTGTACCATAACGAGAGGATTGCTCGATTTCATCGAAAGAACAATATTGAAATAATTCTCGCTTTCACAAATACGCAAAAATTCCAAAGCGGATTCTACCATGCCAAGCGGTGTGTCGCCATACCGGCTCAAAATTCTATCCGATAAGGATCCGTGGTTTGTTCCAATGCGCATAGCCGTTCCATACTCCTTACAAATCTTAACCAGTGGGGTAAATTTCTTTCGTATCCGGTCCAATTCAGCTTGGTATGAAGACTCTGTATAGTCAATTGTTTCAAACCGCTTCTTATCGGCATAGTTCCCCGGATTAACCCGGACTTTCTCAACTATCCGCGCAGCCAGTTCTGCTGCATTGGGAGTGAAATGAATATCTGCTACAAGCGGAACGTTAAAACCACGTTTACGAAGTTCTTTTTTTATTTCTTCCAGGTTCTGTGCTTCCTTAATGCTTGGTGCAGTGATCCGAACATACTCGCATCCTGCTTCAACCATTCGAATAGTTTGCTCAACAGAGCCAATCGTATCCATCGTGTCAATGGTGGTCATAGATTGCACCCGAATAGGATGATGAGCGCCCATTGGCACATCACCAATTTTTACTTCAATTGTCTGCCTGCGACTATAGCTCACAAGGCTATTGCAATATTGTTTCAGGGAAGTAATAGTCGTGTCCACAAAAGATAGTTTAATACAAAATTAACCCTAATTCGCCTAATATTGTTTTCGTCATTTTGGATAAAAACTGAACTGATGGCCTGCTTAAACCTAATTCAAGAGAGCGCTACGAATATTTAATTCCCATTCCGCTATATATCGCCTAATTGAGGGCGAATCACCATTTCTTCCACAACGCTCCTCCCAGATAAAGCGTATGCCGCATAAACAGAATCTGCCACGTCATCTGCCTTCATAAAACGATCTTCAGGCAGATCGGAGGACCCCCAACTTGATGTATACGTAGCGCCAGGCATAATCGCTGTTACACGGATACCATGCTCCATCAGTTCCTCCCGCAAGACTTTGGAGAATCCCAGAAGGGCGAATTTTGAGATCGCATACGAGCCCCCATTTGGATATGCCTTAATACTGGCAATTGAACACATATTAAATATATGTCCCCTTTTATTGGCTTTCATCTGGCTAATAATACCTCGGGTAGTATGATAGGCGCTATACACATTGCTGTTAATCAAACTTTCCAATACTCCATCAGGTTCCTCCGTCACCAGACCAGGCACAAAAATTCCGGCATTATTTACTAAGACATCAACCGGACGCTTTAAAGCATTAACAAATTCGGTAAAGTTCTTTACTTGGTTTCTGTCTGCCATGTCGGCTACTTCCGCATATACTTTTACACCTAATTTCTCAAAGTGTATTTTTAATTTATCAAGATCGTCCTTCTTACGGGCACACGTAATGAGATCAAATCCTTGAGCTGCGAATTTCACAAGAATGGCTCTGCCTATTCCCTTCGTTCCACCAGTGACCACAATTAATTTATTCATGAGGGATTTTTTTATCTTTGAGCAATATAAAAAAAAGGGTATTAGGACGTGGGTATTTAGCCTTAGATATTGACTTTTTAGACTAGCTAATGAAAGAATTTGGACGTTACGTCATGTTTATAGGATCGCTGTTCGTTCGCAGGGAGTCCTTTAAAACATACTATAAATTGGTTATGGAAGAGAGTGTACAAATTGGCGTTAAATCAATTCTGTTGATCGTCCTTGTCTCTGCATTTATGGGTGCTGTAACCACTGTCCAAACAGCGTTTAACCTGGTTAGCCCATTTGTTCCCAAGTTTGTTATTTCTCAGGTAGTTCGTGAAATGATCATACTTGAGTTAGCACCTACCATTATGGCTATTATCTACGCAGGCAAAGTTGGATCAAGCATGGCCGGAGGCTTAGGTACCATGCGGATCACCGAACAAATCGATGCTCTTGAAGTAATGGGAATAAATTCTGCTTCCTATTTAGTCTTACCAAAAATCATTGCATCCCTGCTTATGTATCCTTTGCTGGTTATTGTGGCTGGATTTTGTGGGATACTTGGAGGCTATTTGGTTGGATCGCTCGGCAACATGATTACGCCTTACGATTATATTTATGGAATACGATCTTCTTTTAATGAGTTTACAATCACCTTTGCGCTTATTAAATCCTTTGTGTTCGCTTTTATGATCTCCTCGATCTCATCCTTCAAAGGATATTATACTAAAGGTGGGGCTTTAGAGGTAGGCATCTCCAGCACGGCCGCTGTCACTAGCAGTGTAATAGCTGTATTAATTGGAGATTATTTTCTAGCTGAATTACTCCTTAAATAATGATTGAAATTAACAATATCTCAAAATCATTTGGTGACAAGGGAGTCATCTTTGACATCTCTGGTGTCTTTGACAAGGGGAAGACAAACTTAATTATTGGCGCCAGCGGTACAGGTAAAAGCGTTCTTTTAAAATGCATTGTTGGTCTGATTCATCCAGACATAGGTTCTGTCTTATATGATGGCCGCGATTTTACAGATGCTGACAAAGTAATCAAAGCAGAGATCCGAAGGGAAATAGGTATGTTATTTCAGGGTGGTGCTTTGTTCGACTCTAAAAATGTCGAACAAAATGTAATGTTCCCCTTGAATATACTAACTAAGATGCATCCTGGAGAGAAACTCGATCGCGTTAACTTTTGTCTAAAGCGAGTAGGACTTGAAAATGTTAATACTAAAATGCCTTCGGAAATCTCGGGAGGCATGAAAAAACGCGTTGGTATTGCACGTGCTATTGTAAATAACCCCAACTATCTTTTCTGCGATGAGCCTAACTCTGGTCTTGACCCGCAAACATCAATCTTAATTGACGAGCTAATACAAGAAATCACTCTGGAGTCAGACATCACGACAATAGTTGTCACACACGACATGAACTCGGTCATGGGTATTGGAGAAAAAATCATATTCCTGTACAAAGGTTCCAAACTATGGGAAGGCAGCAAAGAAGATATCACTCAATCAGGGGTGAAAGAGTTTGACGATTTTGTTTTTGCCAATAAGGTCATGAGTTCACTTAGGAAACCATAAGATAGGTAAGTCGTCCACAATCATGTGGCAAAGCATCAACCTATTTCTCTTTATATAATGGAAGTCTTATATAAAACGTAGTACCTGAACCCGCTTTTGATTCAAACCAAATAGTGCCTCCGCTAAGCTCAATTCCCTGCTTGGCGATGGCCAGTCCGATTCCTGATCCAGATTTTTTAGTGCTGAAATGAGGCAAGAAAACTTTTTCTGCGAGCTCCTGATCTATTCCCTTTCCATTATCAGAAATTGAAGTCACGCAAAAGTCTCCTTCTTTTTTGATTACGATATCAATTTTCACAAGATCTCCCTCCTCAACAGACTGCTGGGCATTTAGCGTTATGTTTGAAAATATTCTGGTGAGCAACTGTTCATCACCAAGAATATAAACACTTTCCGAGTGAGGAAAATGAATGGAAACAGAAGCATCATTTCCGTAGAGGTCAGCCACTCTCTTTAGTACTATATATACGTCCATCTTTTGAAGCACGGGAGATGGCATACGGGCAAAAGCGCTGAACGAGGACGCTATTTGACTTAAGATTTCAACCTGCTTCAATAATGTCTGCAATGATTTTTTAGTATTCTCCTTATCTAGCGTACCCTTTAACTGGGCCAGATCCATCCGTTGCAACGTAAGCTTCATAGGAGTTAGTGGATTGTTGATTTCGTGTGCAATCTGTTTGGCAATTTCGCGCCATGCACTTTCTTTTTGGCTTCTCGCCAATTCAACCTTACTTATCTCCAAATTTTCCAACATTCGGTTATACTCATTCACCATCAATCCTATCTCATCATTTGAATTCCAGGTGAGCGGTACATTCTCTTCTGAGAAGGTAGTTTTTTTAAGGGTTCGCGTAATAAGCCGTAGTGGAAATGTGAGCCAGTTGACAATGAAGAACGAAATAAATGAAAAAAGTAAAAAAACAATGATAAAAATGACAAGTATGTTTGTCAATACATTGATCTTGGTCTTTTCCAGTGAATGAGCAGAATCAAAGAATGGAATACTTAAAATACCAATCAATTCTCCGGTAGTTGCAGATTTAAGAGGAGAATAAGAAATGTTAAAATTCAATTTTCCGATATCATCGTTTTTGATGAACGCATTTTCTTTGCCTTCAACTATCCTGACCCATGCTTCTCTATCAAGAAGAGTAGGAGCCAACTGATTTTGATAAATTAGTGGTTGACTTGAAGCAATTAAGTTACCCGTCTTAGAAAAAACAGAAGCGTCCAGGTTTGCAAGTTTTGCAAGGGTAAGCAACTGATCTTCAAACTCAGCGTTTGGATCGACATTATTTTGCAGATACGCCCCCAGATCTAAGCTGAGTCTACTGCCAATGACTTTAGATTTATCCAAATACTCCTCCTGGAGTTCTCTCTCCTCAGATCTGCTTATCAAACTTAATGTTGTAATGCTTACAGCAACTAGCGGCAAAAGAAAAGCCAGGTAAACATATACTTGAATTCGCGCAGCGTAATTTAAACGCTCACCTCTTATCCATAAAACTGCCGCATATAGAATCAACAGAAATAAAACAAAACATAATCCGATCACAAACAAAAAAGCAAAATTGGCAAATAGGTCAAAGTTCGTAAAGACCTTTGCTGACACAACGGCAACTTTACCCAATTCATCCTGCATACCAATGTGCATAAATTCTCCAACGGACAAGCCTTCGCTAAACAATTGACTACTTTCCAAAAATTCATTAGTAAAGTTTTGCTCATAATTAAAAGTACCTGAACTACTTATCAATTGTGCTTCACGGAAAAATGCATAGCTGAAATCAGTATTCTTAAAATAATTTATGAACTGGTTATCCACCAACAATTCAGGAAACACATTCTGAGGGATCAATTTTTTTAACGCTAAATCTAAAACAACATATCCCGCTGGGCCACTATTTTGGTTGCGGAATTGCGAAGAAGCATAATGTTCTATTGGCACGATGGCCAAATATCTTTTCGCTGATTCCTGAGTTGCACTTTCAATGAAATATATACCCGCATATCCCGTTTTGTTTGCATCATGTTGAAAGGTTTTAACCAAATCTGCAAAATTCATCTTGGTCAATTCATCGTGCGATTCTCCGCTGGCATTATAAAGGTAAACCTTCACATCGTAGCGATCGAAGTAAGCGTTGAGATAAAACTGACTTACCTTTTGCCGGACTCCTGATTTAGAAAGAAAAGGTATAGACATCCGCGATTGTACAAACTGATCCTTTGAAATATTTTGCACGGCCTCATTGAGTAAATACTCCCCGAGAATATCCCGATCAACAAGAAACTTGTTACCAAATCTTATCTGATCTTGTCTCTTTTTTTCTTCAACAAATCGTCTAACACTAAATGATCCTTGCGCTGCTAAAACTGCTATCGCTAAAAATAAATAGATAAAAGTTCCGTGCGAAATCCGCTTAAGATGTCCATCCAATCCAGTAAGGTAAACGAGTAAGAAGTAAACAAACCCAGCGCCCAGGGAAATTAAGTAATCCTTTTCTGCTATTTTATAGTAAACCAAAAAGCTACACGCTGCCGTAAGTAAAGCAGCAATAAATATAGCATGTGATCGCCTGGCGAAAAGTATAGACAGTTTGATGAAGGCATGGCAAAATAGAAAACATGAAACTGAACCCAGGAGGATTGATAGAAAAGCCAATATTCTGATCGAGTCAAAACTAACGGAATTTGAAATGTCTAAGGAGATGCCGGAGTTATGGGAGATCGTCTCAAAAAACAAAAAAGGAAATAGCATTGAAAAGAATGCAACAAAAAGTGAGCTTAAGGTTAGTAGAAATCTTACGGTCAAGGTTAGATGACTAACTTTTTTTATCCACTTCCATTTGTAAAAAGTATAAAAGAAGTAGGCTGCCAGGAGCAGTACAACAGTTGCATTAAAAAAGAGGTCGGCAATAGAAGGGTTGAGGGAAGATGAAGCAAATAGCAAAGGATCAAAAATAAAGGATTTAGTAAATGCACTCGGGAAATTAAAGAGTGTCATATTTGCTCTTAGCAAAATCATTCCAATCAACAAAATAGTAAAGGCTTGTCCGTACTTGGATTTAGTATGAAATTCAAGAACCCAAAAATAAAGTGCAATAAGAAAGAGCACGAGTGTGATACAACCCAACACGAGTGTACCAAAGCGCTCTACTGAATTTTGTTCCAGTGTAGAAGGTGGAAATTGAACCTTAAATAAAACCGTTCCCTTGTAAAATATGGGATAGCCTTCCGTGGAGGAGGAATCTAGTATTTCTACTTCTAAACCTGAAAAGATTCGCGCGTTCCAAGTAGGGCTAAGATACCGGTTAGTAATAAAATATTTCTGTTGCAAATCAACAACAGACAAGAGGAATCGTTGGCTATCCAGCTTCCACTTCTTTACAATGAAAGCCCCTCTGGAAATTCTCAGAAGTTTTATTTCAAAATCATCATCTATTAAGTTAGGGTCAGGAAGAAATTCATTCTGATTCCATCTTATCACGGTATTCTTATCCATCAAAAAAAATGAATGAGATACCCCATCCCAAACAGTTTCCTCAACTGAAACTTTGAGACGATCAGCTTCGCTTTCAATTACATTGATTTCCCTGGTGATATTCTGAGTAATCTGATCAGCGATTGAATTGGATGATTCCCCACCTTCAAATAAATTGGTAATCGCAAATACTGAAAATAGCGAAATGCCTGTTAGAACAAAAAAGATAATAGCCTTCCGGATAAACATGTTAATGGAAATCAATCACTAAAGTAGTAAAATCAATTCTTACTCCGAGGGTGGTGGTAGGAAAGTCCTCCCAACATATAGAGGTATACAATTCGCGAAAAGCGAAAAGAAATTGGCGTAAATAACACTGCACCCAAACCAATAACGGTTACATATATGAAATCAGAGGGATCCCAAAAAATATACAGCGTTAGCCAAATGGCGATAAATAACATTACGCTTAAGCCATAACTTACGAACATAGCACCAAAATAAAATCCAGGCTCGGGTTCAAATGAGGCTCCGCAATTGAGACAGTGTTTGTGCATTTCAGAAAACCGGGTAATTCTCTTTAGTGGATACTTAAAAATATCACCCTTTCTGCAGGCAGGACATTTTCCGGAAAAAAGAGCGTGGCCGCTACTACTTTCTTGCATTCTCTTTACTCGTTCTAAACCAAAGAAAGGCAATCACACCGATAGCAATATAGGGGGTAACAAAGAGATACATAATTCCAAAATTAATTCCGAGCGCAATGCCCGGATTCCCGTTGCTCACATTATTCTCCAGGCTCGCCCTGCACATGGCACACTGCGCCCAAACGTCATTGATTGAAGTGAGAATAATAAACAAGATCACAATGGCTACCCTCATGTACTATTAATAATAAGGTTTTATCATCAGGTAAACAATCACACCGGTAATAGCAACATATAGCCATACCGGGAATGTAAATTTAGCCAAAGCCTTATGCCTTTCAAAATTTCCTGAAAGAGCCCTCGAAAAGGTGAACAATACAAGCGGAATTACAACGATAGAAAGCAAAATATGGCTGATTAAAATAGCATAGTATGCGTATCTTAACAGTCCATCCCCTCGGTAACTAGTTGGCTCACTTGTCATGTGATAGAGAACATACATCATCAAAAATGAGGCAGATAGACCAATACAAAGTTTCATTATCCTCCCGTGTAATTGCTTTTTCCCATTTTTGATGGCCAGGAGTGCCACCACTAAAAGGAAAGCTGTTATTCCGTTAATACTAGCATAGACGGGCGGAAGAAATGTGAAGTCATAGCCCTTAATCTGAACTTTGAACAAGGTTGCAACGAGGACTGGGATAACTACAGACAGGATGATGATCAATTTCCGGTAAGGTTCCTTGTTCTCCATCTAATATCGCTTTAAGATAATGTCTAGCTCAGTCATTAACCTATCGACTTCATCTCTGTCATTTGAAGAATATTGACCGCGGATTCTTTTTTTTTCATCCACCAATACCAAGTCCTTTGGCGATTGTAAAAGAAGGCTACATTCAACTAATTTTTCCACTTGAGGAATTTGTTTGATCCTTACCCCCGTTTCAGGTGGAAACGATTCTTGTACGCGAGCAATTTGAATATCAGAAGCAATCAAATCCTTGGACATCCCTGAATAAAAAATGATTAAAAGACTATCCGTTTCATGCCCTTGCTTAATAAAACTGTAAGCGCTATCTGAAATGAAATACGGAATAGAAATTTCAAAGCATCCAGTGGGCGGCACAACCTTTTCTGTTTGGAATAGTGGGGCCACTACAAATTCATTTTTTCCAAAATATTTTAAAAAAATAAAAACCAATACCGGAAGCATCAAGGCAAGTAGAAGAAAAATAACTTTTTTGTTCATAAATAGAAACATAAAAAGAAGGCTAAAGTTTAAAAAACCTTAGCCTTCCGCTTTGAAAATTACTTGGATCTCTAAATCAGAAATGAACAATTTTCATCCCTTCATATACGAATGTTACCAACATCCATACTACAAAGCCCAATGGAATTAGAATCTACCACAATAACACCTTCGACTCATATCGTAAGTGCATAAACTCCCCTACAATGTAAGCGGCCTTCACAATTGTCATTACCACAAATATTGATGTTTTCATTGCGCCATGAGGCATAGAAAACGCCACAATGAATTCAACAGCCGTAATTGCCCCTAAAATTCCAGCAACTGTCCAAAGTTTTTTGATCTTTTCCTTATTGGGGGGAAGAACAGTAACCTGTGGTTCGTGAGAATGATGCGCCATGATATCTAAAGATTAATCGTTTAAACCAAATAAAAGAACGTAAATACAAATACCCATACCAAGTCTACAAAGTGCCAGTACAGTCCTACTTTTTCAACCATTTCGTAGTGACCTCTTCGTTCATAAACGCCCGTAACTGTATTGTAGTAAATCAAAAAGTTGAATAATACTCCACTAAATACGTGAAATCCATGGAAGCCCGTAATGAAGAAAAAGAAATCAGCAAAATCAGCGGGGCCATATTGATTGATGGTAAGGCTAGCACCAACTACTTCCTTCGTAATCCACTCACCTTTAACAAAATCCCTTACAAGTGTTGGTGAATCCGTCCCAACAATGAAGTGCGTCCACTCCCATGCCTGGCAGCTCAAGAAAGTTATGCCACCCAACAACGTCCATAACATCCATTTTTCAACTGCCTTGCGATCCATTCTATGTCCAGCTTCAACTGCCAACACCATGGTGACGCTGCTCATAATAAGAACGAATGTCATTATACCTACAAACACAAGCGGTAACTCCACACCATGTAAAAATGGAACGGCATCAAAAACTTTTTCTGGAATTGGCCAGTACTCAGTAGAGAAGATATAGTCAGCAACAGAGCCAGTATACGCGTGATGAGCTGAACGAACCAGTCCGTAGGTAATTAATAAACCTGAAAACGTAAATGCATCTGATAGCAGGAAAAACCACATCATGAGTTTGCCGTAGCTTACCCCCATTGGGGAAACTCCGCCATCCCATTCGCTTTTTTCAGAGCCTTCAATTGTAGTGGCTGTACTGTGTGACATAGTCAAGTATGATTAACGGTTCAATATTAAGAAGACAAACAAATATAGCCAAAGTCCTCCCAAAAAATGCCAATAAGTTGTGCACATTTCTATCTGTGCCAGGCTTCCGGAATGGACTTTATTTCGAAAAGTTGGGATTAGCACAATGATCACAAAAATGATGGCACTTATCAGGTGGGCTGCATGCAAACCGGTAATAATATATAGAAATGACCCTGAAGGATTGCCTACTAAATACACGCTGCTCGCTACCAATTCTCCCCAACCCAGCACTTGTCCAACACAGAAAGCGATTCCTAAAATGGATGTGATTACTATATAGTTTTTAACTTTTGAGAGTTGGTCTTTTTTTGCTGCCCAATATGCCAACTGCATGGAAACACTGCTTAAAATGATCACCACTGATGTTGTGTAAAACATAGCCGGTAAATCGAAATACAACCAATTTCCCTCAGCCTGCCGAACGATATAAGCAGACGTAAGGGAAGCAAATATCATGACCACACTGGCAATAAATAGCCACAACGCAAACTTTTTGGGATGCATGGAAATTGGCTTCTTCGGCTCTTCAACAATTTTAAAATCAGTAGTCATAATTAATTCACTTTATCCAACAAGTAAGCAATCTGAACAATTGGTAAATATAGAAACGAGCCAAACATTATCCTCAATGCAGATTGGCGGCTACCCGTTTTCATCAACGAAAAGGTTTGCCCAAAAAAAGCTACACCACAGACTGTTGCTACAATGGCTGAATTAATTCCTGTAATACCAAAGAAAGCAGGTAACAATCCAAGAGGAATCAGACACATTGTGTAAACCATGATCTGAATACACGTATTAAGATCTTTTCCTCCGCCTGAAGGAAGCAGCTTGAATCCAGCTTTTTTATAATCTTCGTCTGCCACCCACGCAATTGCCCAAAAGTGTGGGAACTGCCAAATAAACTGGATTCCAAAAATGATCATCGCTTCGTGGGATATCACTCCAGTGGCTGCTATCCAGCCTAAAAGTGGCGGTAGTGCACCCGGTATCGCTCCAACAAAAACCGCTATGGGACCTACTCTTTTCAAAGGGGTATAAACAAAACTGTATAAAACCATTGAAACAAGAGAGAGCATCACTGTCAACGGATTTGTATAAACCCATAATAGAGCGATACTGATTGCCAGACAAATCAAAGCAAAGATCATCGCCTCCTGAACTGTCAATCGTGCGGTAGGCAATGGGCGATTCATGGTTCGATTCATCAATTTATCCAGATCTTTTTCTATGACTTGGTTAATCGTTACGGATGCACCCGAGAGTAAAAATCCACCCAGGGTAATCATGCCTAATACGATCCAATCAATCCTTCCCTGCGTGGCCAGGCCGTATCCAAATGCACATGAAAATGCCACTAATAATGATAGCCTTACTTTAAGCAATTCAATATAGGCTCTGACCTTGGCAACAACCAGTTCGATTCCTGATACGCTAGTGAATTGTCCTGTTACCATGCTAGCTCCTTACTATCTGTATTCCCTATCATCACGTTAAAAATCATAAACAATTGTACTCCAAAAGTGACTGTTGCCAACAAAAGATGAAGGGGCTGAAGGGCCGGCAAAACACCTAAATAGCCCATCGCTGCTCCTGTTAGCATAGTGCCCAAAATTAAGATTATTAGGTTTCGTGATGAAGCTTTATCGTAACTAGTTTTCCTTAATTTAATAACGAAAAGTACGTTAATAGCCAGCACCACAAGCGAAAAAGACCGGTGGACCAAAAACCCGAGTCCAAGTCTTTCAATCCACTGGTTGCGATCAGTCAAGGTTGAAGCGACAACATCAATACCTTCCCTCACTTCGGTACCCAATAGTATTTGTATTAAAAGGAATAATGAGCTGCCAAAGAGAAGCGCTTTTATACCAGCTGAAACCTCCGGTGTTTTTGCTTCGATGGACTTGCCACTCAGGTAAAAAAGATACACCAAAAAGCCAACGATCAATAATGCTACCAACATGTGTACAGTGATTGTCCACGTTGTCAGATTTGTTGAGACTACAATTGACCCAAACCATCCCTGTATAATTACGGTAATCAAGGTGATCAACGAATAAAAGAAAAGTTTTGGAGTAGTCTTCCTGAATTTTCTTGAGCTCCAAAACAACACAATGATAAATCCACCAATTGCGACACCTACAAGACGATTGACATATTCCACCCATGTTTTGGCGAGGTTAAAATCAGCTTCTAACAAAATCGTTTTATCCTCGTTGATTCTGGAGGCTATCTCATTTAGACCAACAAAGTTGAGATACCGGGCGAACTTTTGATTCTTCCTTTCGCGGTTGGCCGCATACACTTCCTTGTAGTTTTCAGGGAGTTGCTCAATTGAAGTTGGTGGTATCCAGCCACCAAAACATTTAGGCCAATCCGGGCAACCCATACCAGAACCAGTGCTTCTTACAATGCCACCAACCAGGATCAAAAAATAAACAGCGATCAGAGTTGACAAGCAAAGCTTGTTAAATCTTCTGATCGCTGTAGGATCCACCGGACGAGGTATAATACTAATGCTTCTTACTTTCTACTACAATGGCCCCTTCACCCATTTCCAATTTAATCAACTCATTCTCATGAGGAAGGTTGGACTCTGGTGTCTCTGAGTATGGAATATGTTGAGGAATAAAATCCTCTTTAGACCCGGGTTTACTATAATCGTACGGCCAGCGATAAACTGTTGGGATTTCTCCGGGCCAGTTACCATGCTGAGGATTACGTGGTGTGGTCCACTCAAGAGAGTTTGAATTCCATGGATTAGCAGGAGCTGGTTTTCCACGGAAAATGCTATAAAAGAAGTTGAATAAGAAAATGAACTGAGCAACCATAGTAAGTATTGCAGCCATACTGACAAGCATGTTTAGGTCTGCAAAAGAATTAAAGGTCTCAAAATTTGTCCAGGAATAGTATCTGCGGGGGAATCCGGCAATACCAATGTAATGCATTGGGAAGAACACCATGTACACCCCAACAAAGCTTATCCAAAAATGAAGTTGGCCTAACTTGTAATCCATCATTCTTCCAAACATTTTAGGGAACCAGTGATATACACCTGCCATCATACCGAAGAAAGAGGCACTACCCATTACAAGGTGAAAGTGTGCCACCACAAAATAGGTATCGTGTAATTGTATATCAATTGCAGAGTTACCAAGAAATATTCCGGTGATGCCACCCGTTAAGAAGAAAGAGACCAGACCAATTGAGAACAACATGGCGGGCGTGAAAATAATATTACCCTTCCAAAGCGTGGCTACATAATTGAAAATCTTCACTGCAGATGGAACAGCAATGATCAAGGTTAACAGCGTGAAAATAGATCCGAGGAATGGGTTCATTCCTGTAACAAACATATGATGTGCCCACACGACAAAAGATAAGATGGCAATAAACAACATGGAGCCAACCATCGCTTTGTATCCAAAAATTGGTTTGCGCGAATTCGTAGCAATAATTTCAGACGAAAGTCCTAAAGCTGGTAACAACACAATATAAACTTCCGGGTGACCTAAGAACCAGAATAAATGCTGAAACAAAACAGGGCTACCACCCTGATTGGGCAGCGCTTCTCCACCAATATATATATCCGACAGGAAAAAGCTTGTTCCAAAACTTCTATCAAAAATTAACAACAATGCTGCAGAGAACAGTACCGGGAAAGAAAGAACTCCAATTATCGCGGTAAATAAAAAAGCCCATATCGTTAGTGGCATTTTTGTAAAGGCCATGCCTTTCGTTCGCATATTAATGATGGTAGTGATATAGTTGATACCACCTAATAAACTACTTACAATAAACAACGCCATGGCTACTAACCAAAGCGTCATACCCAAGCCTGAACCTTCAATGGCTTGAGGGAGGGCACTTAATGGCGGATAAATTGTCCAGCCTCCACTGGCCGGGCCCGTTGACAGGAACAGAGAGGTAAACATTATCACACTAGAAAGAAAGAAGAACCAGTAGGATAACATATTCATGAAGCCAGACGCCATGTCACGAGCTCCTACTTGTAGTGGGATGAGGAAGTTACTAAATGTTCCGCTCAAACCTGCCGTAAGCACAAAGAACACCATAATCGTTCCGTGCATCGTCACGAGTGACAAATAAAACTCTGTGTCTATTTTTCCATCTGCTGTAATCCATCCACCTAATATGGGCCGCAACCATTCAAGATTAGCTTCGGGAAAACCAAGTTGAAGGCGGAACAAAACAGAAAGCATACCACCTAAGAGCGCCCAGAAAATGCCTGTTATTAGAAATTGCTTTGCAATTATTTTGTGATCCTGACAAAAAATATAATTCGTCCAAAAATTACCATGATGTTCATGTTCATGATCATGGTCGTCATGATGAACATCGGTCTGTGTATGCAAATCTACTGTTGCCATGTTGAATGTCTTTATTTAGTTAATGAAACCACACTTACTGGTGCAGGTGTACTCATACTCTCTATACCCGCGTTGATCATTGCCGCCTCCTGTAAGGCCACCGGAACATACTTCATATACTCAGGATTTAATTTTAACCAGGGATCTTGTGAAGCTTTCCATTTTTCGTAAACCTCAGGTTCATCAACGACAACAAGAAATCTCATTGAGAAGTGGCCTTTTCCACAAATCTCAGTGCAGGCCATTTCATAGTTGAATTTTGAGTTACCTGTTTCGTCACGCATCTCTTGTGTTGTTTTTGTTGCGATGAATTTAAAAGACGTCAACATTCCGGGTACTGCGTCCATTTTTACACGGAAGTGAGGAAGGAAAACACTGTGCAATACATCCTTTGCTCTAATCTTCAATAAAATTTCTTTCCCTTTGGGTAAATGTAACTCCAACGATTTAAAATCGTCATAGGAATTCTTATCGGTTAGATCTAACCCAAATTCATTTGAGGCATCTATCAATTTATAATTATGATGACCCAATACGTTATCTTTTGTTCCTGGGTATCGTGCGCTCCATGCAAATTGCTGACCTATTATTTCGATAACTTCAGCATCCTTGGAGGCAGGGCCAGTGATATCGTTCCATGCCTTAAGTCCGGTAAAAATCAACAATGCCAGGACAATAGCTGGAACGATCGTCCATACAATCTCAAGAATATGATTATCGGCAATATATTCAGCTCTGCGATTCTTGTCATAGCGATATTTGAAGATAAACCAGAACATGGCAAGAGAGATGATCACAAATGCTACCACGATAACCACCATCGTTACCCAAAACAAATTATCTGTGACTACTCCGTGTTCAGAAGCTACAGGGAGCTCATAACTTTTAAAATGTGCGAAAGAATACCAGAAAAATAATCCAAGACCTAATATGGTAAAAACAAGGAAGAGGTACCCATGGATACTATTTCCTGATTCTATATCCACCTCCTCATCTTTCTTCACCAAACCAACAAGGTTTCCAATCCTAAATATCATATAAAGGATGCCTAACACCAGCACTACCCCTAACCCTATTATCAGACTCATCATACTATTATCATTTTATCAAATGCAATCAAATACTCTAAATGTGATGATTCAAACTCTCTGCCATGCATGGATGGTTTTTTGCCACCAGCTGCAATTTGGAAAGTGCGTTCAACACAACAAACAAAAAGACAGCCGTAAAGATTAATCCCATTCCAATTTCAAGCAGGCCAATTCCACCATGTCCCATCATCACACCAGGTGTGATCATGTTGTAAAAGTCGAACCAGTGGCCAGTTATTACTATAGGGCAAACCACCAATAACATAGACATATGTCTCTTCGCATCTCTTGTCATAAATAACAAGAAAGGAAGTACAAAGTTTAAGATGAGATTGGTGTAAAATATCCAGCTATACGGATTGTTTTTAAGTCTTGTAATAAAGTAAACCGTCTCTTCAGGAATGTTGGCATAGTAGATCAACATGAACTGGCTAAACCAGATATAGGTCCAGAAAATACTAAATGCAAAGATAAATTTTCCCAAATCATGCAGGTGATTTGCCGTTACCATCTTAAGGTACCCTGCATTTTTCAGGCTTACCACAATAACTGTTATCACTGCCAAACCAGTCACCCACCAGCTCGCAAATACATACCAGCCCATCATTGTACTAAACCAGTGTGTATCTATGCTCATCACCCAATCCCACGCTGCTACGGATGAACTGTACCCAAAAATTACCAAAAATATAGCGGAGAGTTTACGGGCTGTATACCAATGCTCGGTTGATCCATCGATATCTTCTGCAAGCATTTCTTTCTTTATCCAAACAAAAAACAGATACCACAAACCAAAGAAAGCTACCATTCTAAAAATATAGAATAATGGGAAACCACCGTCAGCAAGAGGCCAAAAGAAATATCCACCTTTACCATCAATAAGGGCGTCATAATCAGGGCCACCCACAACATACAGATCATGGTGCGTCCAATGAAATACGTCCGCTTTTACCACAAACCATAGTACAAGCATAAGAATACCTGCGAATGGAATCCAATGCCCTATCGCTAAAGGAATCCTTTTAATAGGTGCTGACCACCCAGCCTGCGCAGCATATTGTATCGCAATGAAAAACAATCCAATAATTCCAATCCCTGCAAAGAATACATTGTTGTGCCATAGGGAAGTGTAAATTCTTTTTAACCAAATCGGGCTGCCATGATGCTCACCAGCCTCCGCTTCAGGACCTTCGGCCGCAGCAGCATGATCTGATGTTGCTACCAGGTTCTTAGAAAGTTCAACAGCAGCTTGACTTCCTTCTGCCTCGTGCCCACCCCCTGACATCGCCATAAATACTCCGAGGGCAAAAAGCAAAATTCCTACGGCCCCCAGAATAAATAACTTTCGTTTTGTTTCTGGTTTGAAGATATATTTTTCGTCAGCTATCATGTGTATGATTATTCTAATAGATAAACATCAATTTTTTTGCAAATCCTTTACGTACTTGGCGATTTTCCAACGGTCTTCCTGGCTTACCTGAGATCCATGTGCTCCCATCAAACCTTTGCCATACGTGATGACGTGAAAAATATGACCTTCTGTAATAGTTTTATAAGCATCTCCGGTTAAGTTGGCAACGCCCGCATACTTGTCAGAAACTTTTCCATCACCCGCGCCTTTTGCTCCATGGCAATGCTGGCAATAATATCCGTATAAAATTTTTCCCTCACCTATAATTTCCTTTGTCGTCTCAAATGGACTAACAAGGCTATTGGCCTTTCGCAAGCCAACCGTATCGTTTGGCATTCTGTAGGGAAGGAATCCAAATGGGCTTCTTCTTACTGTGTGCGGAGGAGGCTCGCGCATCGTCATGCGGGAAGGATTGTATTTGTTTGAATTAAAATATTCGCCTGAACGACTATCGAGAGAGTTAACGATGTTACCAGCATTTTCGTCCGTGATCTGAGAAAGTGGTTCGTACGGCACAGCGTGGTACATGTTAGGAGCAAATTCTTTACCCGGGTTATCACCACTTGCTGTACAGCCAGCCAAGATTACCGTGGCAGCTGCTCCCAAGAAAAATGTCTTAATCAATTGCATTCGCGTTCGTGTTAAAAGTTCTTCTCGTTAATTTCCGAAGCGCCATTATCTTTTAGGATACGGCTTAGTTCATCTTTGCTTAGTTTATTAGACGCCAGGTCAATTGCCATTACGTGTTTATCGTCCGTACTTCTTAAATCAAATTGACGAGGCCAGCCATACGGTTTCATATCGCTTACAATAAAAAATGTTCCCACCATCCCAAATGCCGATAGCAATACGGTGAACTCAAAAGTTACGGGGATAAAAGGAGGAAGTGATGCATGGTTCTTTCCACCAATAATCATCGGCCAGTCAAATCCAAGCATCCAGATTTGAGTGAACAAAGCAAGGATGGTACCTGTCATGCCAAACAGAAAAGCAGCTATTGGTAACCTGGACCGTGTATATCCAAGCGCCTCATCCAATCCATGAACAGGAAAGGGTGAAAAAACCTCATGGATTTTAACTCCTTTTTCACGAATGTGTTCAACTGCATGAAGAAGGATGTCTTCATCGTCAAAAATTCCTACTATAAAGTTTTTATTTTTCTCCATGATCAATGCTTCTTTTCTGATGAGGATTTAATAATGCTTTTCATTTCGGCCATGTTAACTACCGGGAAGAACTTTGCAAATAACAAGAAGGCACAGAAAAAGAAACCGAATGTAAATAGGTACTCACCCATATCATAAAACGTAGGGTGAAACATTGTCCAACTTGAGGGTAGATAATCGCGATGAAGTGAGGTCACAATAATTACAAAGCGTTCGAACCACATTCCAATGTTTACAATTATTGAAAGGATGAACGTGGCGACAATGTTTGTGCGCAATTTCTTCGACCAGAATAACTGGGGTGATATAACATTACACGTCATCATTGACCAATAAGCCCACCAGTAAGGACCAGTTGCACGATTATAGAATGCATAATATTCAGCGGGCACCCCTCCGTACCAGGCGATGAAAAATTCAGTGATATAGGCTATTCCCACAATCGATCCGGTAATGATGATTATGATGTTCATCAATTCGATATGATAAATGGTGATGTAGTCTTCTAGTTTAAAAACTTTTCGGGTGACAATCAGTAGTGTAAGCACCATGGCAAAGCCGGAAAAAATTGCACCTGCAACGAAGTAAGGTGGAAAGATGGTAGTGTGCCAGCCTGGAATTACAGAAGTAGCAAAGTCCATGGATACAATGGTATGCACAGAAAGTACCAGCGGTGTAGACAGACCAGCCAATATTAAAGCAACAGACTCATAGCGACTCCACGTTCTCGCTCCACCATTCCATCCAAAGCTGAGTGAATTATAGATCAATGCTCTCAACTTATTTCCTGAACGAACAGC
>JAENVX010000301.1 GCA_016650355.1 Bacteroidia bacterium
ATGTTATTTGTCAGTTGCAAACAGGAATCTAATGATCAGGAATCGGCTAAGCAATGGTATAAAGGAAATCTTCATACCCATTCTTATTGGAGCGATGGAGATGAGTTCCCAGAAGTGGTAATGGATTGGTATAAAACCAACGGATACCAGTTTGTGGCCTTATCGGATCACAATACTTTAGCAGAAGGGGACAAATGGAAGACTATTTCAGAAGATTCTACCTATCAAAATGCATTTAAAAACTATTTAGACAAGTATGGTTCATCGTGGGTTAGCTATAGGAAAGATTCAGGAAGAATTGAAGTTAAGCTAAAGACTTTGCAGGAGTATGCCACTCGATTTGAAGAAAAAGAAAAGTTTCTAATCATTCAATCGGAAGAAATATCCGACCGTTTTGAGAATAAGCCTCTGCACATGAATGCCACCAACATTCAAACTAAAATTGAACCTCAGGGTGGCAACAGTGTTTCAGAAGTATTGCAACATAACATCGATGAGGTAACTCACCAGCGTGAAGTAACAGGCAGGCCAATGATTCCTCACATCAACCATCCCAATTTTTATTATGCCATAAGTCTGGAAGATATGATTGCCCTTAAGGGCGAAAGATTCTTTGAGGTTTATAACGGTCACCCGCAAGTACACAACTCGGGAGATTCAATTCATATATCAACAGAAGAAATGTGGGACCTAATTAATATCGCGTATTTAAAGAATAGCAAAGCGTTGATGTACGGCCTTGCTACGGACGACTCTCATAATTATCATAGAATGGGCAGCAAGTGGAGCAACGCAGGGAGAGGATGGATTATGGTGTTGGCAGACTCACTCTCGCCAGCATCTTTGATCACAGCCATGGAGGCCGGTGAATTTTATGCAACAAGTGGAGTATTGCTTAACCGATTGAAATTTGATGATCAGGAATTGAGCGTTGAGGTGAAGTCTGAGCAGGGCATTGATTACAAAATATCTTTTATAGGTTGTAGAAAAGGGAAGTCCAGTCCGGAAGAGTTTGCGACAGAGGTAGGAACTTCGGCAAACTTTAAATTAACTGAAGATATACTGTACGTAAGGTGTAGAATAACTTCATCCAAGCTGCATAGCAATCCTATCGAAGATTTACTGTATGAAATGGCATGGACACAACCTGTTGTTATAAAGTGAGTTGAAATACTGATACCTTAAATTGATAAATTCATTCACTTAATGAAATTAGAAAAAACAATATTCGACAGAAGCTACTTATACTTTGCAGGTTTCTTTTTGTTTGTCCTAGTTGCCTTTTGGTTGACCTACTTCACAAGACTTTTTGAACAGGAGAGTTACCGTATCCATCTGCACGGGTTCACGCTTTTCATTTGGTGCATGATGTTGATTGTGCAACCTTACTTAATCCGAACCAGGCAAAATATCTGGCATACGAGAATCGGAAAATTCTCTTACGTGCTTGTGCCGTTATTGATAATAACTACTGTAGATCTTTTACATTTTAGATTAGGTCAAAATCCTTTAGGGACGATGGATTTTTACTTCACCGCCCTTGTATTAAATGCGTTGGTAGGATTTATAATTCTTTATGGCCTTGCTATCTATAATCGAAAAAGATCTGGTATTCATGCCCGATACATGGTGAGCACTGTGTTCCTATTTATTACTCCGTAACGGACAGAATTATTTCCATCTTTTTCCCTTCTATGCTAAAGTATTTTCCAGCTATTGAAGGAACCCCTATTGTGGCTGTTTTTGGATTTCTTCTGGCAGACATTATGCTAATAGGACTTTGCGTTTGGGATTGGCACTCGCACAGGAAGTTTAATGCATTCCCGATTGCGCTGGTCATTTTACTTCTATACCATTATTCCGTTTTGTATTTTTACAAATACGACTTTTGGAAATCATTTAGTGTTTGGTTTGCTGGTCAATAAGTTCCCCTGCGATCAAAGAATATTCGTATTGTAGTGATTACACACTTTACTCATAATACATTCCGGACATTTTGGATTAGTGGGCCTGCATATTTCTCTGCCTAAAAATGAAATTGCCATTCCCGCCTCACCCCAATCTTTTGAATCCAGCACTTCCATCATTTGCTTTTCCAATTTCTTGGGATCGGTGCCGGTGGCTAAGCCCAGGCGTGGAGCTACGCGCACCACGTGAAGGTCCACAATAATGCCTTCAGCTTTAACTCCCATTTCTCTCATGATCACATTAGCAGACTTTCTCCCGATACCCGGTAATTGTGTTAGTCCATCGAGTGTAGAAGGAATGTTTTTGTCCTCTTTGATTTGCGCAGCAATCTCCAGCAACCAGGCAGTTTTTTTTCTTGAGCTTCTCACCTTTTGCACGTAAGGGAAAAGGGATTCAGCATCAGCATCCGAAAGCGATTTCATGTCTGGAAATGCATTGAAGAGTTCTGGAGCAATTTTGTTAATGTTACGATCGGAATCCTGAGCCGACAGCACCACCATAACCAATAATTCATAAGGTCGATGATGATGATCCAATGGATGTTGTTTGCCTTTGTACTTTTTAATCAGCGGCTGGATTTCTTTTTTCCAATTGAGGGTAGCCATAAGTGTGCGTTTGTTGATTAAAGATAAGTATTTTCAATTTATAGAATAGCTGCTTGCGGTTGATCGCACAGGCATTAATCATCCTGCTACCAACTAAAGTGATTGCACTTATATCCATTAATAGACCGTAGCTATATTAATTCATTTTTTGATACCTCTTTTTTTTGTAATTCTGATTTCTAATTAAAACAAGAGCAAATGCGCCTGTTATTTTTTCTCCTTTCCCTTATTGTTAGCCTTGGCTTACAAGCCCAAAAGAAAAGTTCAACTCCATCTGCCCCAACTTCCTCATTCGATCAATCTCTGTATGAAGGAATAAGCTGGAGAGAAGTGGGCCCATTCAGAGGCGGGCGATCAAGCACGGTAACAGGTGTATCAGGAAATCAAAACCTCTACTACTTTGGTGCTGTGGGTGGAGGCGTGTGGAAAACAGAGGACGCAGGCCAGCCCTGGTCCAACATCACCGACAATTATTTTGGCAGAACCGTTGGAGCGGTAGCCGTGGCGGAAAGTGACCCAAACGTAATCTATGCCGGAGAGGGAGAACAAACATTGCGCAACAATGTGTCATCCGGATGGGGTGTTTGGAAATCAACGGATGCTGGTTCCACCTGGAAACATATAGGATTGACAGATTCAAGACACATCTCGCGGATAAGGATTCATCCAAAAAACCCAGATATAGTTTATGTGGCTGCTATCGGAAATTTGTGGAAGCCAAATGAAATGCGTGGTGTAGCTACCTCGATGCTCACTACCATTACTACGTATCAGTTGATGGGTTATTCCATGTTGAAATTTTAGGAGCTGACTAGCATTAGTATTAAATCGATAAACGATGATTACCAGAAGACAATTTGTGGCTGCAACAACATCACTTGGGGCTGGCATGGCATTAAATTCACTGGAAAGTTTTGCGAAACCAGTTTTGCGAAGTATTCCTGAACCGAATTATTCGCTACTTCTATTGGCTACCAACTGGGGCTTTGATGGAAGTTGGGAAGAGTTTGCCACAAAGGTAAAGGCTGCTGGATATGATGGTGTAGAGGTATGGTTTCCGGGTGAAGAGAAAAATCGTAATGAGTTTTTTGCAGCCATGCAAAAACACAATCTTCAGTATGGGTTTTTAGTGGCTGGATCGGACAAAGATCCATCAAAGCATGCGGAGCAATTTAAACTATCGTTGCGCGCTGCGGTGAAAGTAAAGCCGTTGTACATCAACTGTCATTCGGGAAAAGATTTTTTTACATATGAGGACAACAAAAAAATTATTGATTTTAGTTATGAGGTAGCAAACGAAAGTAGTGTACCTGTTTATCACGAAACACATCGTGGTAGAATGCTTTACTCAACACCAATCACGTGCAACTTTATTGAATCAACTCCTGCTTTGCGTCTTACGCTCGATATTTCACATTGGTGCAATGTGCATGAATCATTGTTGGCCGATCAGCAAGAAGCTGTTGCGTTAGCCTTGAGCAGAACGGACCATATTCATGCTCGGATTGGTCATGCCGAAGGGCCACAAGTGAATGACCCAAGAGCACCCGAATGGGATGATGCTGTAAAGGCTCACTTTGGCTGGTGGGATATGGTGGTAGCACAAAAAAGAAAAGAAGGACAGCGTCTAACTATTCTCACGGAGTTTGGTCCGGCTAATTACATGCTCACGTTGCCATACACTCGTCAACCGGTTGCTGATCAATGGGCAATTAACGTTCACATGATGGAGGTGTGCAGGAAACGGTATGGCAATTGATCATAGAATTTATCAAATTCTGAAAAGCGATCATCCTTATTTATCTATTTAAACAATCGAAGACAAGTCTGTAAAACTCTGGATGAGATTGCCATGTTTTACCCGTAACAATTTTTCCATCTTGCACCGCTTCGTCAGCAGATACGTAGTTGCCACCGCACGACTCAACTTCGAATTTCACATGCTCATAGCAGGTAATCTTTTTATCTTTCACTAAACCAGCCGTAACCAGAATTTGAATGCCATGGCAGATGGCGAAAATGAATTTACCAGCCTTGCTAAATTGTTGAACGATCTCGATTACCCGGGCATTGTTGCGTAAATATTCGGGTGCCCTTCCGCCAATTAATAGTACAGCTTCATAATCTGCTGTCGTTACGTCATCAAATGAGATATCAGATTCCACCTGGTAACCCTTGCTTTCTTTATAGGTATCCCAACCTGGCTCGAACTCATGAATAACAAGGTTCAACCTTTTCACAGATGTTGATGCAATAACGGTTTTGTATCCAGCTTCCTGCAAGCGATGCATCGCGTATAGTGTCTCGTAACTTTCACCGGCATCACCGGTTACAATGAGAATTTTGGAATTTGTTTTCATGTTGTAAAGTTAATAGATCAAGTAAACTTTGAGTTTCAATTTTAATTTGCCTATTTCTTAAGATTCTCTTCAAACAATTTGAAAATCCTTTTATACTCATCTGTCCAGCTGCTGGGCTCAACAAATCCATGGTTCTCCATAGGATAAGCCGCCACTTCCCAATTATCTTTTCCTAATTCAATAAGGCGCTGTTGTAAACGTACCACATCCTGAAAGTGGACATTTACGTCTACCATCCCGTGACATATCAATAGATTCCCTTTTAAACCTTCTGCATAGTAGATAGGTGAACTTTTAGCGTAAGCGATGCTGTCCGCTGCTGGAATATTTAAAATATTAGAGGTGTATCCATGATTGTAATGCGCCCAATCTGTTACGGGACGAAGAGCAGCCCCTGCTGCAAAAACATCTGGAGTTGTAAACATTCCCATCAATGTTATGAAGCCCCCATACGATCCACCATAAACTCCGATGCGTTTTGGATCGATGTTATATTTACTAACAAGCCAATTGGCGCCATCAACATTGTCGGTCAAATCTTTTCCACCCATAAAACGATAGATGCCCGTTCTCCAACCGCGACCATAACCTGCGCTTCCCCGGTAATCTAAATCGAGAACTGTATAGCCATTATCAGCTAATAAGTTGTGAAACATGTATTCACGGAAATAGCTGCTCCACCATTTGTGCGCATTTTGTAAATAGCCAGCTCCATGAACAAACACAACAGCTGCTCCATTTGGATTTGCTGGCTGATATACTCTTGTGTAAACATTGGCTCCATCCCGTGCTTTGAACGTAATTAGTTCAGGATCGCGCCAGGAATATGATTTGAATTCATCTGATAGGGATGAGGTGATTTGTAATGGCTTGGCTCCGGTTTTATTTTCTTGGATGTAAAGCTCCCAGGGTTTGTTGCTATACGAATAGCGATAGGCAATCCATTTTTCGTCTGGCGACAAGGTTACTTCATGTGCGCCTGTCATGGTAGTTAGTCTTTCTACTTTGCCACCTGTTACCGGTAATTTATAAAATTGTTTTTCTCCAGGATGAACTTCATTTGTAGTGATATAAAATGATTTCTTATCCAATGAAAGATCAACAGATTGCACCTCATACTTTCCTGAAGTGAGTGCTTGTTTCTTTGCTGATGCCAAATTAAATGTATAAAGATGTGAGTAGCCAGACTCTTCCGATTGGAACCAAAGCGTGTTGTCATTCACCCACCCTAGGGAGTTCCCACCGAAGAATCCAATCCCCGGCCCACCTATCCACGCATCATCGTGCTGACGGTCGATCAATTTTAGTTTTTGAGTAGGGACCTCCATTGACATTATCCATCGATCTTTGTTGTCTTGAGATCGAATCACAATCGCGTTATTTTTTCCATCTGGCGACCATGTCAGACCTGACATGTTAACTGGTCGAGGTTCTGGTTTCACTTCTTTTCCTGTATTCCCCGTTGGCAGGTTATCGTCTTTAGTTCTCTTAGATGGATAATCATTTATGAATTCAGGAGCCTCAAAAATACCAATGATATCATTTGTCTTAACAGCCAGCACAGTATCCATTACAATGTCATATACGAAAAACTCGGATGTATTTTGAGTTACTCCAACTTTCGTTCGGGTTTGAAGGTCCTCGGTAAAACCTGATTCAGTTACATAGCTTGGAACAATTGTGCTTTTTGGATTGGCATTCTTGGAAAGACGATAGGTGATATATTTCTGATCAGGACTTAATTGAATGTTATCAATATTTTTTTCGTCCAAGTAAATTTCTTTTGGTCGTTTCGGACGATCGGCTTTTTTTATTTTGTCTTCAGCCTTTCGAATATCACTACGTTGTTTTAGTACTTCGATGTATTCAAGTTGATCAGCTTTGAGCCATTTTTCTTGTTCGCTAAGTTTTGCAACTGGTTTTTTCGATCCTTTTTTAAAATCGGTCAGTTGGGAGAACATACCGCTGATAAGATCCCAGCTAAACAGATTACTATTAGCCACAAATAGAATTTTTCGTTCATCTTGTGAAAATGTTGCATTTGATTCCCGATCCAACGTATTCGTAATTTGATTGATCTTTCCAGTGGTTACTTCTAGTAAGAAGAGGTCGCCATTTTTTTCATATATTTTTTTGGTATGTGTGCGATTATAAACTCCTGATGAGGAGGGCAAAGACCTTCTTGAGGCTGGGCTTACTTTTTGTGGAGTCTTATTTAAAAGCGAAATTGTATACAGTGAATCCCCTGAATTTTTCTCAGGATTCCAATTAAAGTAAAGTTGTTTGCCATCTTCCGACCAGAATGGATCAGAAGGAGCTACACCTATCCATTTAGAATCGCGCATGATTTTTTCCACTGCTAACGGAGCAAGTTGCTGTGCTAGTCCATTGTAACTAATTAGGATAAACAGAATAATTTTCTTCATATGAAAATGCTTAGAACCTTAAAAATAGTGATTAATGAAAAGCTGTCTCCTAACTTTTTATAAAAGGAATAACTAGAGGATCAGATGTCTTGATCTTTAAGCAAGAGAGCTATTCCTCCTTCTTCTCCTTCAGCAAGGAGCTAAACATGCTATTGAAAACGGATAGAATGAGACTGAACCCGAGCGCCCACCAAAACCCATCAACTTGAAAACCGGGAACGAAGTAGGCAACCATGAGAATAATGGTTGCATTAATCACCAATAGGAACAAACCCAATGTGAGTATGGTAATCGGGATGGTAAAAATTATAAGAATAGGTTTTACAATTACATTGGCTATTGAAATTAAAGCGGCCACCAACAGCGCATATCCATAATGCTCAACATGCACCCCTTGCTCTAATAAATAGGCAGTTAGTAACACGGCCAAGCCGGAAAGAAGAAATCTAAGGATGCCATTCATTTATGAGACTTTGAAATTTGACTGAAAGCTAAAGATCACAACCCTAAATAGCAATTTCATTTTCCCAATTGAGAATGCAATGGTACCTTCGGCTTTCCATGTACGCCATTGTTGATATTGAGACCACAGGAGGCTACGCTGACAACCATCGCGTTACTGAAATAGCTGTTTATCACCACGATGGTACTCGCATTACTGACAAATTTCACACGTTGTTGAATCCCGGAAGGAGCATCCCTGGATTTATAACAGGACTGACGGGAATTACATCTCAAAT